>CAZREP010000177.1:0-3278 GCA_964599035.1 uncultured Terrimonas sp.
CGCCCAGTGGCCAAGAAGGACAAGTATGCCGCTGATTGCGTCGATTCGATGTGGCGCGAAAACTGTAGCGACACTCGGCCAGACAGGAGGTGTCATCGTTCGGCCGCTGTCGACATCTGAAGTTTGACCGGAGGTGAAATGCTCGGTTCGTCTCCGAGGCTCAGCGCATCCAGCGCGCACACCTCTTCGATGCACGTCGACGCGTGTAAGACGAGCCCTGGTGAGCCTTCACGACTATGCACGGATTCCGACAGTTCTTGTCCACTGTGTGACCTGTTCTGTCACAACCAGCGATCAGAATTCACGTCAGCGCCGTAGAACGCGCGTCTTCTCTTAGGTTGGTAGTCCGACGGGTATCGCGTTGGGCGGCACGGAATATGAAGTGAGCGGAAGTTGCACATCACTTTACGAGGGTATCGGCATCGAGGGCAACTACGCCGAACCGACCGCGTCAATCCATGCTTGGCGGCGGCCTGCGACGTAGCGGGCGCGAACAGCCTCCGTGCAATTCCGTCTCGGAGCAGGACTGCGAGATCACCGTGCGGAATGGCGGTGCAATTCATTGCGAATGCGCCTCCAGATCTGGTGTCAGTGAATTCCAGCCTTGTCGTGCTGTTGGAGATGGAGACCTTCGACTCGATCCTCCGCGATGCCGATCAACTCGCAGAGGTCCGCTCGAGAGACCTAGACGATGCCATTCGAGAAGCTCAGCTCTGCCCAGCGTGAGAATGCATTCAGACTCTGGTTGCGCGGCCGACGCCTTGTATTCGAGATCGGTATCACCAAAGAGGTCTATGCCTCCGCCGCTCTCACCTTCACGAGGACACAGACCGGAGACTTGGCGTTCGACGAGCCGAGGACGAGCGACTGCCCGGCCACTCTCGTCGTCTTCCTCGCGTCGGCTGGGAACCTCAACTATCGAGACGGAACGTTCTGGCCGACCGTGAACGTGTCCGGCGCCCAGGCATCACACGTGGGTCAGGCCTTCCGGCGGGCCCTTCGCGTGCTTGGCCTGGAAACCTTCGAGTCGGTGGTTGAAGGGGAACAGGCACTCAAGAACCTCACACCGATCCTGGCGCACGGCGGCATTCCCGAGAGTTGCCTCACGGACTATTTCCGGGTCCTTCTACGCACGATGGCACATGGGGCCACCGACCCACAGGAGATGATCGCGCTCTGGCGCTATCGGCCCAGCATGCTCCAATCGGTCGACAAGCCCGCAATCCGATTTCTGATGCACGGAGGCGAGCCCGCTCTTGACTTTCTCAGGCGCTGTATCGACCTGGTCTTCGAGACGAAGCGCCTTGGTACCGTGCCGGACGCACTCGACGTCGGTCTTCCAAACGCGCTTGTGGACGCGTTCCGAGCGTGCGAGCCGGACCTGGGAACATCGGTACGCCGGGGAGACAGTCTGCCAAGGCCCCAGGTGGAGATTGACCCTTGGGACGGATTGGGGCCGATGCTGGAGCTCCCCCTTGCGGAACACGCTGGTGGCGCCTTCTCGTGGCGCGTTCGGAACGGCAACACGTCTCTCAGCTGTCGGGGCTCTCGCAGTCGAAGCCAGATTGTACGGTTGAGTCCGGCACGAAGCTGGGATGTCGAGTGCGTGCCGGACGACGCCGGGGCAACAACGACGGTGTTCCACGGCTTCGAGCCACTCCCCATCTTGTTCTTCGATCCCTCCAACCGTCGACTGTGGCGCAGCCGTGAGCAGCTCCGCCTGGACACGGTGTGGGCCCTCCACGATGCGGACCTGCTCATCACGGCCCGGGATGCCTCGGGTTCGGAGATTCAGCCTCCGGCCGGCAACGAACTGCCACAGCCGGGCGGGCCATGGTCCGGCTGTCGCCTCGTCCATCTGGACCTCGCCAGCGTTGCGAGTCTTGAGCTTCGGTTAGACAGTCGTGTAGTCAAGCTTCCCATTGTCCGCCCAGGAGCCAAGCCTTCCTTGACAGGTGTGGCACCGGTCCCATCGGTACGGACCTACGCTGGAAGCCTGGTCTACTCGGCCACGCCGCTAGTGTCCCTTCCGGGCAGCGTCGATGAGCGATGGCGAATCAGCGTTCGATGTGGCGACGAGCTGAGGACGGCGACGGCCGCCGAGCTGCCCCGGCAGGGGAACGCCGTCAGGTTAGATACCCTATTGGAGAAGTGGGAATATCGGGATCTGAGCCTGGCCATTCGGGGCCCCCTGGGGAGCGACCTCCGCCTAGACTTCGCTGTTGTCCCGGGGCTGGCAGTCGATCGTCCCGCACACATGCTTCTGCCGAAGGAGCAGGCAGTGGTCGGCGTGACCACGGGCCAAGGCTCGGGCTCCAGCACCTCTGAGCGTGAGCGGTTCTGCACGTGCCATGTACCCGATTCGATGGATTCTGTGCGCTGCGAACTGCCAGGTACTGACGGACAGTGTGGACTGGTGATCTCGGTACCGCGACTCCGGTGGATGATTGCGCGTGGCGCCGACCAGCAGGTGTGCCTGGGCACAACCGAGCTTGCTCTTCCCGTAAGCGATTTCACCGACCACAATGCTCCGCTGCTGGTGGCAAGCAGTGGATGTGAGGGACTGCGTGCGCGTCTTCGATTGACCGCGCACTCGGAAACGCGTCAGTCGTCGGCCTGGCAGCCCTGCGGGCCCGGCGGCCGGCTGTTCTTCGACACCGCGAGATTCGTGGATACTCTCACGAGCGGTGGACACGGCTCCTGTGAGTTCGTACTCGACATCGCGGACCACTCAGTGCGACTGGCCACGATATCTACGGATCTCGATATCCGGGAGATATCCGCGTGTCGGTCCGAGGTCGGTGGCGTCGCCACGGTGGGCTGCCAGTTTCGGGACCAGAGCGCCCTCCGCAACCGCGAACTGCGCTTCTGGTCGCTCGACCGCGCTTGGACCGAGCCCGTTGTCATCCCCGTGCCGGACGGCCCAGATGGCATGGTGATGACGACCGGGTCTCTGGTGCCTCCTCCCGGACCGTACATCGCCGAAATCAGCATCCACGATCCATGGAATCGGCCGCGACGGCCGGAAGGGTCAACTCGGAACTGTGCGGTCGTGACGCTGGGGAGCGTGACTGACCTCGAGCAGTATCACGACTGCTTGAACCTGGCGAACCCCTTGGACTTGTTGGAGGGACTCCTTGCCACCGGGACCCTGCTCCGCCCGGTGTCGTCGGCCGAAGGCCCGCTGCTGGCGCCGAGGGCGGTCGAGGCCACCTGTAGCCTCTTGGGAGCCTTCGGAGACCGGAGTCGATTCGCGCAGCGGGTTCATCAATTGACAG
>CAZREP010000177.1:3288-10203 GCA_964599035.1 uncultured Terrimonas sp.
CAGCGCTCTTTGCGTCTGACGCATGTCAGCTTGCCGCGAGCGTCGGTCGTGCGATCAACGCGGACAGCCTGACGCGCGCCGATCTCTTGAGGCTTGCTATCGAAATGCTCCCCCGCCTGGGCGACGGCCTCCCGCTGCCCGGAGCGAATACGGATGTGCCGGATTCGTTGCTTCGCAACGTATGGAACGTCTGTCCGCCCATCGCTGCACTGGTGGACCTGCCTCGAGCCAGCCAGGGCGACGCCGAGAGCCTGGAACGATGTCAGGAGTTTCTCGGCGTTCTTGACCGAGCATCGCCCCCTGTCGGAACTGGTATCACGCACATCGAATGGTCTTTGCCCCCATCCCAGCTCAGAGACATGAAAGCGGCCCTCGACCTGAAGCCGACGGGGCTCCTGTCGGACGAGGCGATGGCCGACGCACACCTTGAGTGGGTGCTGGCTCATCGCGAGGGCCGGTTTGACGCCAATCGGTGGTGCCAAGACAACTTGAATGCCCACAGGAGGCACAGTCTCGTCTCAGGCCGGGTCGACGCGCAGATGGAAGCACTCAGAGCCAGACCTGAACTCGAGGACGGGATGGATCTTCCACGCAGGGTCCTCGGAGCAAGCCTGAACATCGTCGTAAGAAGCGTCCAGACTTCGATGGCTCGGGCGGCGCTCGTTGAGCTGATTGAACCGGCTCCTCGACTGGTGATCCGCCAGCTTACCCTTGCAGTGTGCCTCGCGCACGCCGCGAGCGAGACGGCCGGCTGCCCGACCTAGATGCCATGCTCAATCCACTCGAAGCCACCGCCCGAATTGCCAAGAACTACAAGCAATACCTGCTGTCGACGTTTCGTCCGCAAGAGGAACGTTGGCACCAGGAGTTCCGGGACCGCCTGTCGCTCGATTTCGCCTTGACAAAGGGGCCTTATCTCGAGGCAGCGGCACCCTTCGAGCCTGGGGCGACTGTGGCACAGCTCATCCAAGAAGGGATCCTGCCGAAGGGCATGCATAGGTTGGCACCGGAGGCACTGCCCCTCGATCGCAGCTTGTACCTGCACCAGGAGCAGGCCATTCGAAAGGCCCTGACCACCGGCAGGAACCTGGTTGTGGCATCCGGCACTGGATCGGGAAAGACCGAAGCATTCCTGTTGCCCATCGTGGCTGCGCTTCTCAGAGAGCATGAATCCGGAGCGCTGCGAGACCCTGGTGTTCGTGCGTTGCTCTTGTACCCGATGAATGCGCTCGCCAACGATCAGGTCAAGCGGCTGCGGCACTGGCTCCAGCCCTTCCCCGAGATCACTTTCGGCCGCTATGTGGGCGAGACGCTCCAGGGGCACAGCGAAGCGGAGGACGACTTCCGGAAGCGGTGGACCTCTGAACCCCGGCTGTCAAACGAACTGATCTCCAGAGATCAGATGCAGCATCGCCCCCCTCACATCCTGCTGACGAACTACGCGATGCTTGAGTATCTGTTGCTGCGGCCCCAGGACAGCGCGTTCTTCGATGGTGACACCGGGCGCCACTGGCGGTTCATCGTGCTTGATGAGGTACACACGTACAACGGGGCGCGCGGGACCGAAATCGCGATGTTACTGCGGCGTGTACGGGACCGTGCTACGAAGAGCGAGTCAGGGCGACTGCAGTGTTTCGGCACAAGCGCAACACTGGGCGGTGGCAAGGATGACCACGCAGCCGTGGCGCAGTTTGCCTCCGACCTGTTTGGCGAGCGCTTCGAGTGGGACCACGAGGACTCGACACGGCAGGACATCGTCGGCGCAGCGCGCCGCTCGTTGAAGCAGGAACCGTCTGCTTATCGGCTGCCACCGTCTGCCTACTCCCGGATCCGTCGATGTCACCGCGGTGGAGGTGCAACGGCGGCCCTGGCCGAGATCATCTCCGATTGCCCTGACGTTCCGACGCCCGACACGGATCAAACTGCCGAAGCGTTCCTGTGGGATCTGTTGGCACGGGACGGCCACGTCGCGGCACTTCACGGCGTCCTCGAACACGGAATGGTGGATCTGCCGAACGCGGTTGACAGCGTGTTCGGAACCGCGGGCACGCCGGCCGATCTTGTGGCGCTCGTGGACCTGGGAGTGTCTGCTCGGCGGCGTCCCCACGATGCCTCGTTGATTCCGGCGCGCTATCATTTCATGCTTCGCGCGCTGGAAGGAGCGTTCGTGTGCGTCAGTCCTCAACACACTCAAGGGGAACCCGCCCTTCGCTTGTCGCGATTCGACAATTGCCCTTCCTGCCAGAAGCATGGACGGCAGGCACGGATGTTCGAACTTGGAGTCTGTCGACGGTGCGGCGCAGAATATCTGGTGGGAGTGCTGGACTCAGCACAGGTACTCCAGCCCGCACCTGCCTTCGCGGCGCCGGCGACGCACCTGCTCATAGGGACCAATGTTGCTGAAGCGGACGAGGACGAGCTGGCCGCTGAGAACTTCGGCGCCAGTAAGGCGCAGTTTGCAGTCCTGTGCGTCGGGTGCGGTGCGGTTGGCGAGCGGGAGTCCGAACTCTGTGAGTGTCAGTCAGGCACGCCGAGAGTGTTGCTAACGACTGTGCCGCAAGACGGCCGAAGTTCGGAGGGCCTCCGCCGGTGCCTGTCGTGTTCGGGCACTGCGGGAGAAGGCATTGTGTATCGGTTCCTTACTGGCACCGATGCACCGCTGTCCGTTATTGCCACCGATCTTTACCAAAGCATTCCTCCATCGCACGACCCCGACATGATTGGGCGCCCTGGTCAAGGGCGAAAACTCCTTGCCTTCTCTGACAGCCGCCAAGACGCCGCCTTCTTTGCCCCGTATCTCGAGCTGACGTATCAGCGAGCCGTCCAGAGGCGCCTCATCGCTGACACCGTCAGACAATTGGGTGCCGAGCGCCCACGATTCGACGACTTGCTCTACGCGATCCGAAAGAAGGCAGAGGATTGCTTTGTCTTGGATTCTGATCGCGGAAGCTTGTCCAACAGCACCGAGGTCAAGACCTGGTTGATGCGGGAGTTGCTGGCAGTTGACCGCCGGCAGAGCTTGGACGGCACTGGCATGGCGGAGGTGTCCGTGGCATTTCCCCGCGCCTATCACCCTCCCGGGCCCTTGCTGGCCTCTGGCTTGGCCCCGGAGGATCTGACTGAACTGCTGCACGTCCTGCTCAACACTGTGCGCGCCAGCGGTGCGGTGACCGTCGCCTCCAACGTTGACATCAGAAGCGAGATCTTCTCGCCGCGCAACGTGGAGATTGGTATTCGCGGAGAGAAGGCCGAGGCGGGCGTGCTGTCGTGGCTTCCTGGCAGTGGAACCAACCGGCGGCTCGACGTCGTGGAACGCACGTTTGCGAGGCTCGGGCTGGCTGACGCTGGCGCGTTCCTTCGGCTCGTCTGGGAGTACCTGACCAGGTCGCAAGACTGGCAGAACACCCTGACATCCAGCAGTTCCGCCGGGCACGGCGTCATTTGGCGGCTCAACCATGAGCGATTCGAGTGGCTTCCTGCGAGCGATAGCCGGGTGCCTCTGGTCTGCAGCAGGTGCCGCCAGGTGTGGTGGCACGCCGTCGCTGGCGTGTGCCCTTCGTATCGCTGCACCGGCACTGTCCGACCGATGCCGGCGAACAGCATGGACGATCACTACTCGCGCCTCTATCGGGAGCTCGCCCCAGTTGGCGTCGTTGTGGAGGAGCACACCGCGCAGTTGAGTGCCGCGAAGGCCAGTACGCTCCAGGACGACTTCGTCCGAGGAAAGGTCAACGTCCTGAGTTGCTCGACAACCTTCGAGCTGGGAGTGGACGTAGGCGAGGTTCAAGCCGTTCTCTTACGCAATGCGCCCCCGACCCCTGCCAACTATATTCAACGCGCTGGTCGGGCCGGACGCCGAGCCGACTCTGCTGCGCTCGTGGTGACTTTCGCGCAGCGCCGGAATCACGACTTGTACTTTTTTCACCGGCCGGAGCGACTCATCGGCGGCACGATCTCGCCGCCATCTATTCGCCTCGACAATGTCGCCATTGTCCGGCGTCACGTGCATTCGGTTGCCATTGCAGCCTTTGAGCGCCGGTCGGGTCCGCACCGCACGGTGGGCTCGTTCTTTCTGTCCGAGGGCGGCCAGTCTGCCTGCGATCTGCTGATCGAGTGGCTGAATCGAAAGCCTGAGGAGCTGAAGGCGGCGCTTACGAGGATCGTCCCTGTGAGCGTGGCCGCCGAGGTGGCGGTGTCCGACTGGACGTGGGTCCAGGCCCTCACGGAAACCAGCGCCGATGACCTCACGCATGGATGGCTCCGACGCGCTTCGGAGGAAGTACGGGATGACGTGAAGACGGTCTCCATCCAGGTGGAGGAGGCGGTTCAACAGAAGCGGTATGGTCTCGCTCAGACGCTCGAGAGGGTGAAGACGACAATCGCCACGCGACCGCTCCTCGGCTTCCTGGCGAGCCGCAACGTACTTCCGAAATATGGTTTCCCGGTGGATGTCGTCGAGCTGAATCTGGGAAGGACGGGAGACGTCGCGGCCGCGAATCTTGAACTCCAGCGGGACCTGAGGCTTGCCATCAGCGAATACGCCCCAGGCTCAAGGGTCATCGCCGCGAAGGCCATCTGGCGGAGCCGGGGTCTTGTGGTCCGGCCCAATCGCGAATGGGTCAAGTACCGTTGGGCCGTGTGCGATGCCTGTGGGGCGGAGCGCCACAGCCTGGGCGAGGTGCCAGACGCCTGCACCGTGTGCAGTAGCACGGGTGCGACTCGCCACGGGCGATTCGTGATTCCGGAGTTCGGTTTCATCGGTGCTCGCGAGGAGGGACGACCGGGGGAGGCGAGACCGCCGCGGGGAAGCTCAGTGGAATCCCACTTCGGGGTGTACCAGGCCGAGGATCCCGAATGGTCGCGTGTCGAGGGGATGCCGGATGGGGTCGAGCATCGTCACTTTCGGCAAGGTCGCATCACAGTCATCAATCGGGGGCCGGGCGGCAGAGGATTTCGGCTCTGCGAGCGGTGCGGCTATGGTGAGCCCGCACCGCCGACCACGGCGAAGAAGAACCAGGCAAAGCAGAAGCATCAGAACATCAGTCGACCCGGGAAGGAGTGCGAGGGCTATCTCTCATTCCTCCACCTGGGACACGAATTTCTGACCGATGTGTCGGAGGTCACATCGACCGACTTGCACGATGATCGCCTGTCCAGGTCAGTGCTGTACGCTTTGCTGGAATCATCGCCGCAGTTGGGGATATCCCGAGACGACGTTGATGGAACACTCGGCCGGGTCAGCAAGAATCAGCGCTCCCTCGTGCTCTTCGACACGGTGCCCGGTGGGGCCGGGCACGCCAGACGGCTTGGAACAGAAGTCCGGCGGTTGATGGAAGCCGCGCTCGTCAGGGTCTCGAGCTGTGAGTGCGGCGACGACACCTCCTGCTATAGCTGCCTCCGCAGCTATGCAAACCAGGCGTGGCATGAGCAGCTCTCGCGTGGTGTTGCCGCCTCATGGCTTCGGACGGTTCTGGCGGTCGCATGACGGACCCGGCGTACGTTCGTCCACGAGCAGAGTGTCTGCGCCGCTGCCGCCTGTCTCGTAGCAGAATAGCCGTGCTGGCGCCCCCGACCCACAGGCCAGCGGCCCATCCGACCCCCAACTCGTGGCGGGTGTTGAGAAAACGTGCGACTCATGCGTCTCGAGGACCTGAAACCACACACCGCCGTCCGCGGCATCCTGCCGGCCGGCGTCGTCACCGCGGTCAGCGTGCAGTGGTTCGGCAGCGATGCGGGGGCAGGACCTCCGATGGAGGTGCGCTGATGCCGTCATGCTGATGCGAGGGATCGAACGCGAACTGCCGCTGGTGCTTCGGGACTGGCGTGAGGTCCGAATCGACGCCAACTTCGGACGGCGAAGGGTCCAAGAGACGCAGGAAGGGTCAGACCGACGTACCGTCGACCGCGGTGCCGGTACTGCCCCACTGACGAAGCGCAAACTATGGGTCGGGTGGCAACGCTCAGCGGTTGTCTCAATGCGTGGCACCTGAGCGGGGATGCGCCAGCCACGGGCAACGTGGACCGAGCCTCCGGGCTACAAGACGAGACACTCCTCGACACAGAATCGCTCGGCAGACCATTCACCCTCCTGCTTGCTCTTGTGCTACTGGGTGCAGCCGCTGCCATCGCCGTCAGGGAGAATTGGTCTGGTGCCGTACCGCTCTTCCTCTTGGGCACAACGGGTGCAATGGAATTGATGGGTCGGCGGCGGTTCCCAGTGTGGCCCTAGGCCGGCACGTTATGGGGGGGGCTCGCGGGCCTCGTCGTGCTGTCACTCAATCGGGGCGACTTCATGCAGACGGCGCTCGTCCTCGGCACGCTCTCGGGAGTGGCGTTCTGGCAGCTCTCTGGCAACCCGTCCCTATCCGCGTTCGGATTCTATGCCGCGATCGGATCAGGGGCCCTCATCACAGTGGGAACGTTGCTAACAGATCTCGCGAATGGCTACTGGATGGCGATTCCCACCCTTACGAGTGTCGGCGTCGGGATACTCATTCTCAACCGCGCCACGACCGTGTGGGCTCAGAGGGCCGCTCAGGCATTAATGTTCTCGGGCATCATCGCACCACTTGTGTGGTGGGCGGCGAAGGCCTTTCTATAGCCTCGTCTGCGAATCTCCGGACCAGTGCCTACCCTCACGCCACAGCCCGCGGCTCGTCTGGCATTGGCGCGAGAGCTGCCTGCAATCATGGGGTCAATCCGGAGGCCTGTGCCAGGTTCTAGGGAAAGGGCTGAAGGCCGGTCCGAGTTTCCATTATGGTCGTGTCTACTGGAGCGCGGTCTGGCTCACCAGGGCATCATCCTCAGGCAACGCTCTCTAGAGCACGGCACCGACGATCGACTGACGAACCGCCCTACAGCCGCGCAATCCCGCCCACGATCAACGCAATCCCCAGCGGCACGCGCAGGCGGGCG
>CAZREP010000178.1:0-10104 GCA_964599035.1 uncultured Terrimonas sp.
CAACGGATTTACCTTCTCTCCTCCTGCCGAGCATGTATGGCTTGGCTGGTATGCCGCAGCAAAAGGTTTTACCGGCTATCTCCGCTGGGCATACAACAGTTGGGTAGCCGACCCGCTGAAGGACTCCCGCTTCCGTAGCTGGCCTGCGGGTGATACATACCAGGTGTACCCGGGGCCTCGAACTTCTATCCGCTTTGAGAAGCTTATTGAAGGGATACAGGATTTTGAGAAGATACAACTGCTGCGAAAAGAATACATCGCCAAGGGAAATACGCTGTCGCTGCAAAAATTGAACAACGCTTTGCAGCTTTTTGCCATTGAAAAGCTAAAAACGACACCTGCAGAAGAAATGGTGGAGCAGGCAAAAAAAATATTAAACGAATAGCCACAGGCTGCAAAAACAACAACCATCACTTATTTCATTACCTGAATGTTTAAATATGAAAAAGAGTTGCTTTATCGCTGTAATGGCTGTCTTATTCAGTATATCCTGCACTACCGCTCCGGAAAAAGAGCCGGAACCTATTGGCCCGCTTCCCACACCCCAGCAATTAGCCTGGCACGACCTGGAGTTTTACTGGTTTATTCATTTTGGTCCTAATACTTTTACCAACAAAGAATGGGGACACGGAGATGAACCTGCCGACGCCTTTAATCCTGCCGCCCTCGATTGCAATCAATGGGCATCCATCGCAAAGCAATCGGGTGCCAAAGGCATTATCCTTACCGCCAAGCACCACGACGGCTTTTGCTTATGGCCAAGCCAGTATTCAAAACATACGGTAAGGGAAAGCAAATGGGAGAACGGCAAAGGTGATGTGGTGAAAGCCCTATCGGAAGCCTGTAAAGCCAACGGGCTGCTATTCGGCATTTATCTTTCACCATGGGACCGCAATCATCCCGATTACGGCACTCCTGCATATAACGATGTATATGTAAACACCATGACGGAAGTAGTAACCCAATACGGGCCGCTGTTTGAGTTTTGGTGGGATGGCGCTAACGGCGAAGGCCCCAACGGCAAAAAGCAGGTGTACGATTTCAACCGCTTTGAGAAAGTGATAAAAGAGCTGGCGCCCGATGCAGTAGTGTTCAGTGATATCGGACCGGATATTCGCTGGGTAGGCAACGAAAGAGGCATAGCCGGCAAAACCAACTGGAACCTGCTCGACACTGCAGGATTCACAAGAGGAGCCGGAGCACCGTCGTCGGATACCCTCAACCAGGGCAACGTGAACGGAAAGAACTGGATCCCCGCCGAATGCGATGTGAGTATCCGTCCCGGATGGTTCTATCATGCCGAAGAAGACGATAAAGTAAAAACACCCGAACAATTGTTTGATCTCTATCTTAAATCCGTGGGACGGGGGTCTTCTCTTTTATTGAATGTTCCGCCGGACAGAAGAGGGCTGATCCATGCCAGTGATTCAGCGGCCCTGGCAGGGTTCAAAAAATACCGCGAAGAAAGCTTTGCCGATAATCTCTTCAAAAACATGCAGGTGAAGTACACCACTCCTTCCGGCAAAGCGGTTAGCAAAAGCTTCAGCGATGGCTTTAGCGAAAAATACATTAACACGGGAGGCGAACAAAATACGATTACGGTCCAACCGGAAAAAGAAGTAACCATCAACTGTATCTTACTGAAGGAATATTTGCCATTAGGGCAAAGCATTAAACAATTCAAATGCCTGCTCAAAAAAGGAAATGATATCATTAAAACTATCGGGGGCACAACGATTGGGCATAAGCGGTTGCTTACTTTTGACGCTACTGCCGTAACTTCGATTGATATTGTAATTGAAGATACCAAAGGAAATGCGCTGATCAGCGATATTGCCGCATACCGTATACCCGATCAACTGGTGGAAGTGGAGAGATGAGAAAAGTGAGACGAGAGAGGAAGAAGGTTTCACGTTTATCACTTCTCGTTTATCGGAGGTGAAAGGAGAATGGTTGAAAAAATTGCAGGTTACAGGTTGCAAAGGAACACTTATACCTTATACCTTATACCTTAGACCAGTACCCTACCCCTCACTAAGTAAAGCCGCATTATGAACAATATCGCAGATAAAGAAAGACTTTCGTGGCTGAACCGGCTGCATATTGTTTATAAGATCATGATTTGCGCCGCGATAGCAGCAGGACTGTTGTGGCTGGTTCCTTTCGGGCATACTCCGTTGGCTCTATTGTCTCATGCCATGCTGGGGTGGGACGGCTTTTGCTTTTTCCTGCTGTTGTTTTACTGGCATTCCTTTTTTACTACTCCCCGGTTTCATATCCGCAGGCAGGCTGCCAAAGAAGACCCAAGCCGCATTATTATTTTTTCTATCATTCTTATTTCAACGTTTGCCAGCATGATGGCGGTGATATTATTGCTTACTGCCAAAAATCAGGCCCCCTCCGTAAAAGCCCTGCATTTACCCATTGCCATAGCAGGAATGATCCTGTCGTGGGTGCTGGTACATACGGTCTTTACCGTGCGATATGCGCACCTCTATTACAGCAGGCATCCTTCCAATCCCCAGGCACATGCCGGAGGATTGGACTTCCCGGAAGACGACAAGCCGGATTTCCTTGATTTCGCCTATTTTTCTTTTGTACTGGGCATGACTTTCCAGGTATCCGATGTAGCGGTAACATCAAAAATCATCAGGCGGTGGGCATTATGGCACGGGCTGATCGCATTTGCCTACAACACCATAATAGTAGCTCTTACGATCAATATTATCGCCGGGCTGGGAGAATAAGCAAATGGATGAATTTCAAATTGTCGCACCGTTTTGCTTAGTGTGGGCAGTGGAGACACCCCACGGCAACCCACCAGCCGGCGACAATTATATATACCCAGCGAAAAAGGGTTCTGAAGGTTGGAAACCCTGCGGCTAAAAGCGAAGATATATTCCTTGTTTTGCAAGCGTGCCTGCTCTACCAATTTGAAATGCGCCCGAGCAAACAAGAACCGAGTTGAAATTTTAGACGTTTTGTAAACTTGCATAAAATTCAGATCAATGGCTACAGAAATAAAATGTCCTCATTGTGGCAACCAGTTCCAGATGGAAGATGCGGTTGCTGAAGAATACAAGAAAGATTTGCGGGAAAAGATGACGAAATATATAAAGCAGAAGGATGAGGAACTGCAGAAAAAACAGGAGGAGTTCCTGCGGAGGGAACAGGCGCTGCTACAGCAGGCACAACAGAAAGAAACAGAATACACTAATAAATTAGCCGAAGAAAAGCTGAAGCTGCAAAGATCACTGGAAGAGAATATCCGGAAGAGCATACAGGCAGATTTTGAAACGCAGCTGAACCTGCTGCAGCAGTCCAATAAAGAGCATGAAATAAAGTTGCAGGAAGCCCGCAACCGGCAGTTGGAATACCTGAAAAAAGAACAGGAGCTAAAAAACCGGGAGCAGGAAATGGAGATCAGGATACAGCAAACACTGCTCACGGAAAGGCAAAAGATCGCTGAAGAAATACGAAAGCTGGAAGAGCAACGCATCAACGCTAAGGAAACCGAATACCAGTTGAAGATGAAGGAAATGGAAAAGCAGTTGGAAGACCAAAAAAAGCTGGTAAACGAAATGAAGCGAAAAGCGGAGCAGGGTTCCATGCAGATGCAGGGTGAAGTACAGGAACTGTTGCTGGAAGATCTGCTACGCAGCAGTTTTCCCTTTGACCTGGTGGCTGAAGTAGGCAAAGGGGTACGGGGAGCAGATTGTATTCAAATTATCCGCAATCAGTTCGGGCAGGAATGCGGCAAGATCATCTACGAAAGCAAAAGAGCGCAGCACTTTGCTAACGACTGGGTAGAAAAGCTGAAGGCGGAAATGCGTACACAAGCCGCCGATGTAGCAGTTATTGTTACCCAGGCCATGCCAAAAGATATGGAACAGTTTGGTGAAAAGAACGGGGTATGGATATGCAGCTTCACCGAGGTAAAAGCTCTGGCGCACATTTTGAGGGATGGTATCATTAAAATATACAATGCTTCCCGGTATCAGGAAAATAAAGGTGACAAGATGCATTTGCTGTACAATTACCTTACCGGACAGGAATTTGCCGAACAATGGAAAGCCATAAGAGAAGGTTTTTTATCTATGCGTATTTCCATTCAAAAAGAAAGAGATGCCATGGAAAAGCTGTGGAAAGCCAGGGAAAAGCACTTAGAAAAAGTATTATTAAATGCTTCGCATATCCGGGGCTCTATTGAAGGCATTGCGGGGCAGGATTCCATTGACCTGAATTTGCTGGAAGACGACGGGCAGGATACTTTATTGGGAGGCTGATACGTTATATAACTGCCCCAAGAAGATGGAATGGTTATCTGGATAATACTGATCATATTAGTTATTATAACAATCTGGCGATTAACACGTTCTGCCAGGCATCCCCTCACCGACTCTACTGATCAGTTGCCGGGACACGACAAAGTGTCCCAGGACGAATCCCATATCAAATGTCCCCTGGTTTATAATGGCAATGAGCTCGAATTTCCGGACGAAGTGCTGCATACCGTACTTACCAAACACTTCCCCTATTATAACCGCCTGCTGGATATTGACCGGGAGAAATTCATCAGCCGGCTCAAAAAATTCATCAATACCAAAGTATTTATCATCCACGATAAAAAGGGATACCGCGAAATGCCGATCCTGATCAGCGCTGCGGCCATTCAGCTTACGTTTGGACTGAAAAAATATTTGCTCTCGCATTTCAATATCATACAAATATTCCCGGAAGCTTTCGTAGGGCTGGAACCCTTCAGGATACTGATCGGCAATGTAACCGGCAATACCATTAATATTGCCTGGAAACAGTTTCTTGAAGGATATAAAAATAAATACGACCTGCAGAACGTTGGCCTTCACGAAATGGCGCATGCCTTATACTACCAGAATTTTGAAACGGAAATAAGCATTGATAAAGATTTTAAAGACACTTTCCGCAAATTCAACTCCATCGGCGATAAGATCTACCATGTTGAAAAGATCCTTACCATCGGGCTCTATTCAGAATATGCGATCAAAGATTTCCAGGAATTCTGGGCAGAAAGCATAGAGATCTATTTTAAAAGCCCCGGCCGCCTGCAATTGCACTACCCCGAACTGTATACCGTGCTGTGCGACCTGCTTAATCAGAACCCGTTGAATTATCCCAACCATTTATTTGAGAAGGTATAGGAAGGAAGCATACATTTTCATGCACGAAGCCGCTACTCCAAAGGGCTCTAAACAATAAAGCTTTATGTTGTATTCATTTCAATCTAACCAGTCAAACATTATCATCAAGGATGATAAGTTAGCTTCCTTATTTGTAAGATAATGCCTCAGGGTAGTGTAGCTGAAGTGACAGTAGTACAAAAGCTCAATCAAGGCTCCTTCCCGAAATCGGGCCGTAATCGATTTCGGGTGGCTTTTGGTTACTTTTTCCACAAAAAGTAACAGAAAGAAAAAACAAAAAAGCAGGAGTATATATAACTTAGCCGATTAACGCAACCATAAAACACCCTTAGTTGCGAGGGGAAGGATCGAACTTCCGACATTCGGGGTTATGAGTCCGACGAGCTATCGCTGCTCTACATCTTCGATCTTCTCTATTACTAAAAGTAATAGAAAAATTGAAAGTGTAGAATTGTAATTTATTGATGAATAGTTCTAAGTATTATATGCCATTAACAGCGCCTGCCGACCGGAGCAATGGCGATACCACACTGCGGCTATTCCCCGCGCAGCGCTGTTACCGCCTACTGCACATACTTCTCTATCTGCTCGTATAATTGCTTCTTTTCGGAAGGACGGTAAGCATCAAATTCCACAATATAGCCCGAGCGGCTGATCACCACATATAACGGGAGCGCATAGCCCTTTCCCTGCCAGAAAATACGGGAGAGGTCTTTCAATAATTTGTCATTTGCTCTGATATGGCTGCCCCGGAGATTAAAATATTTGATCAGTTCCTTCCATTCCGCCTCCTGCCTGTTGTTATCTACGGAAATGAACAGGTGCTCCACGCCCTTCGATCTTAAAAAGCGATTCAAATCCTCTTCATGATCAAACTGGTCTTTACAGGTAATGCACCAACTCGCCCAGAATTCTATAAAAACAGCCTTGCCCAAAAAGGGCGTCATCAGTTGCCTGAATGAATCAATAGCCTCATACCCGGGGATCAGCTTTTGTTCCGCCGTAAAATCACCCTTCACCTTATCGTAATAGGCATTGGCTTTTTTTATCAGGGAGTCGAGGTAGGCTGTATAATGGCTTTGCGGATAACGGCGCCTGAAATCGTCGGCATACCTCACCAGTTCCGGATAATGCTTTTCCCTGCGCAGTTCAGTGAACAATATGCCTGCTGCTATATATTCTGCCACATCCGGCGAAAGATTATTTTGTATGGCTTCAAAGGTTTCCCTCAGTTCCAGTGCGGGGCTGAACGAAGAGGGAGTAACGGTTCTGCCTTTATTCCTGAGCCAGCTAAGATACCCGTTAATATAGTTGCCCGCATAAGAGCTAAAGCCGGGGTTATATCCGAAAGTCTGCATCGCGGCTGCATTGTTAACAGGATATTGCTTATACAGCTTTTCCCATAAAACTGCAAAATCGATGGGGAATACGGCATTATATTGCGGATGGTCGTCCGGAAGCCGCGTGAATGCATATTTGCCCGCTATCACTTCCGATAGTACCGAAGCATGATAATAATCCAGGTTGAGCCGGATGAAATCCATGAACGCTTTATCGATCTTCTTTTCGTCGTACAGTACCCTGAATACGTTCAGCCGCACTTTTTTATCCGACTCCATGTGCCGCTCAAGCAAAGCCGCCGTGCTGTCTTTTTTATAACGCGACACCAGGTTTCCCGGGTAAGGAAGTTCCATGGAAGTAAATATCTCCTGCCCGGCCTTATTATTTCCCTCTATGCTCAGCGGCTTTTCCATATTGCTTTCATCAATATATAGCCGGAGATCATCGCCCCGCTGTACAAAAAGGCGGATATTGAAATGCATTACCCGGATATCCACAAAACCGGTTTGTGTACCAGTGAGGTTAATATTATAACTTCCGCTGCGAAGCGTGTCTTCCTTAACTGCCCCCCAAAAAACGGTATGATTTACCGGGAGGGTAAAAGCAATGGTGGCTTTTTTCCCGTTTTTTACCTCAAGGGTGATCGTGGCGGCAGTTTCCACGGCATTCACCGATGGTGAAAAGTATAAAAACAGGAACGGGAACAAAAATCGCTTCATTACAAACAAACTTACTGGGTTGAGCCAACCGGAAGATACACTAATCTTTCAATATTACCTGGGTAGCCAGCAGATCTTCCATAGCGTCGCGCCGTCTTATCAGCTGAGCTTTACCATGCTTTACCAACACTTCCGCCGGCTTAAACCTCGAATTATAATTAGAGGCCATTTCAAATCCATAGGCCCCTGCATTATATAAAACCAGGTAATCTCCTTCCCGTATCTCCGCAACCAGGCGGTCTTCGGCAAAAGTATCCGTTTCGCAAATATTACCCACTATATGATAGGATTTTTGCCCGCCAGAGGCATTGGACAGGTTCTCTATATGGTGGTAAGCGCCGTAAAACATGGGGCGGATCAGGTGATTCAGCCCGCTGTTCACCCCGGCAAAACAGGTGCTCCCCGACTGCTTCAGCACAGTGACCTGCACAATGAAATAGCCGGCTTCACTCACCAAAAACTTGCCCGGCTCAAACCATACCTCCAGCCTGCGCCCATATTTTTTTGCAATAGCGTCGAATGCTTCTTTCACCTTTTTGCCCAGCAGTTCCACATCTGTTCCCTCCTCCCCCGGCGCATAAGGCACTTTAAAGCCTCCCCCCAGGTCAATCACTTCGAGCTCGGGGAAATGGGGCACCAGGTCAAACAATACAGCCATGCCTTTGGCAAAAACCTCCACATCTTTGATCTCGCTGCCGGTATGAATATGGAGCGTGCGGATACGCAGGTTCTTTTCTTTTACCAGTTCCAGCACCTTATCAATCTCATCTACAGGTATACCGAACTTGCTTTTATCATGACCCGTAGCTATTTTCAGATTGCCTCCGGCCATAATATTGGGCCGCAAACGGATGCCCACCGGGTAATCATGCCCGTATTTCTCCCCGAATTTCCGGAGGTTCGAAAGGCTGTCTATATTAATATGCACGCCAAGCGATACAGCCTCCTCTATTTCACTGAAATTGATATTACTGGAGGTATATAAAACCCGGGCAGGCTCAAACCCCGCCAGCAGTGCCAGCTTTACTTCATTAATGGAGCTGCAGTCGGCATTACAGCCTATGCTTTTAATATGCCTGAGCACATTCACATTGGTAAGCGCTTTGCAGGCATAAAAGAATGTAGTTCCCGTTTCCCTGAAAGCTTCCCGTAAACGATGGTATTGTTCCGTGATCCTTTCGGCATGGTATACGTATAAAGGCGTACCGAATTCACCTGCTATTTCCAGTAACTGCTGGTGCGTTAAAACATGCGGCATAATCATCAAAATTCACTGTATCCCGTTACTCACACTATCCTTTATTCAGGGTGAAAAATATTTGCCGGCGAAATTACGGCAATAGCACTAAAGCCCGAAAGAAATTAAGCGAGGCCATGAGCGCATACTTTTTTATGCTGCCGGCTTCCACCTCACGATACGGCTGATGTTGCGACGCTCCGTTCAGGTTCCATATCGCTATGGAGCAGCGCCCTTTCAAACAGTGTCGTCATTGCCTTAGCAGGTTAATGGCATTCGGGCCTTCACAGCACAAAAGATCAACAATGCTGAGATTAGGCATAAAGCCCAGCCGGTCTTCAAAAACCTGCCTGTACACCGGGCAATCAGCGGCGAAAGCACTATAGTTCCGGGGGAGCACCCGGTAACGCATATCAAGAAACTCATCAGGCGGATAATCTTTCTGCCAGTTGCCGGTAAAACCGATCTGTACATCAGCGCCAAGCTTTTTGAACGTCCACACCAAAAGATCAAGGTTCCAGTCCCACAACCAGCTATACCTCGTATGGTAAAAAACCGCCATTTCATCTTTATAGCATTCAAACCACGGAGAGCGGTTATACGCCGAAACCACCGACCTCCAATGGAGTACCTGCCAGTTACGGGTATTGTCAATTTTTACTTCCCTGATCAGTTTTTCCGAATGCCTCCCACCTGCCACCGGAACGCTTAGATTCAGCAAACCATTGGCTCCCGCTATGATACAACGGTTCCTGAAACTCATTTTTTGCCATCGCTCATATTGCTCCAGTTCAATATATATTTTATTTATTGAAATTTTATATTCAATAATACCCGCAAAGTATTGTAAACCAAATAATAATTTCATTTATTAATATTTTATTTACGGTTTAGCCCCTTTAAGCAAAAAGAGAGCAATACATAGTGGTGTAATTACATTTTTATCTTAACTTTTATATTATATAATACAATATAACTTATTTATTGTTAAGTAATTATTATTATAAATATAAACTAAAAATATAAGATAATGAAAAATACTATATTTGACAAAATTACAGGCTGTAAAGCTAATATTTTTAGCCTGGCATTTTGGATAGTTTAACGCTATTTTTTCTACAGGTTCTGTACAAGACCTTATCTTGCACCCCTATTGTTGTATATGAATAAGCAATCAGGATTTTTTCTCGTATGCCTGGTCGTAGGAATCGGACTGGCCTCCTGCCGGCCGCTCACCGCCCCGGAATATATAGATGTGGATAACATTCAGGTTGGTGGCAATAGTTTCACCAACACTACCCTTTCGGCAAATGTCCGGCTGTACAATCCCAATAAGTCCAATCTCACTTTCAGATCTGGGAGCCTGGATATTTATGTAGACAACCGCCTGCTGGGGCATACGGAGCTCGATTCCCTCATTCATATCAACAGGCTGGATACCTTCCGGATCCCGGTTACTGTACGGGTGGATATTGGCAATGTCCTTGGCAACGCATTGTCGCTGACTCTCAAAGACTCCGTACTGCTACGCCTGGAAGGAAAAATTAAAGTAGGGCGGTCTGGGGTTTTCATTACCCGGCCGGTGCGGTATGAGCAAAAAGAAAGATTGAATATGTTTTAGCAGGAA
>CAZREP010000179.1:0-10034 GCA_964599035.1 uncultured Terrimonas sp.
TGAATCTTTGAACCTGCGCTATTTCGGTCCCATAGACGGACATAACATCAGCAAGCTGGTGGATGTTTTGCAGGATCTGAAAAAAATCCCCGGCCCCAAGCTGCTGCATATTCTTACCGTTAAAGGGAAAGGGTATTCCCTTGCGGAACAAGACCAGACCAAATGGCATGCGCCGGGCTTGTTTGACAAGATAACAGGAGAAATCTATAAGAAAAAATTTGACCTTCCCCAGCCACCGAAATACCAGGATGTTTTTGGACATACCATCATAGAGCTGGCTGAAAAAAATGATAAAATATTAGGGGTTACGCCTGCCATGCCTTCCGGATCTTCATTGAAATTTATGATGGACAAAATGCCCGACCGGGCTTTTGATGTAGGCATTTGCGAACAACATGCCGTAACCTTAAGCGCGGGTATGGCCACCCAGGGCATGAAGGTGTTTTGCAATATCTATTCTTCCTTTATGCAAAGGGCATACGACCAGGTCGTGCATGATGTGGCCATCCAGGACCTTCCCGTTATATTTTGCCTCGACCGCGCAGGGCTGGTGGGAGAAGACGGCGCCACCCATCATGGGGCGTACGATATAGCCTATATGCGCTGCATCCCTAATATGATCGTGAGCGCGCCCATGAATGAAAGCGAATTGCGTAACCTTATGTATACGGCGCAATTAGACAGCACCACGCATCCCTTTGTTATCCGCTATCCGCGCGGTGAAGGAGTGACGCCGGAATGGAAGACGGAAATGAAGTCCATTAAGCCGGGAACCGGCAGAAAATTAAAAGATGGGGAAGAGATTGCCATACTATCTTTTGGACATCCAGGGAACTTTGCAGCAGCAGCAATACGTGAGCTGAGAGCGGAAGAGCTGAACCCTGCGCACTACGACATGCGTTTTGCAAAACCGCTGGATGAAAACCTGTTGCACGAAGTATTCGGTAAATTCTCAAAGATAATAACCGTAGAAGACGGCACCGTACAAGGTGGTTTTGGAAGCGCTGTGCTGGAGTTCATGACCCTCCATCAATATCGTGCCCACGTAAAAATACTGGGCATACCAGATCGTGTAATAGAGCAGGGTACACCTAAAGAGCTACAAAAAGAATGTGGTTATGATGCTGCCGCCATAGCAGATGCGGTAAGGGAAATGATGAAGGCAGGCCATCATTTGGCTGCCGATAAGAAAGCAATGTAAGTCCGCTTCCCCTGATGCTGAAGTAGTGTTTATATTCATCATATCATTCCAGTTTAAATCAAAAAGAGCTATGAGAATATCTGCTTCAGTTTTTGTTTGTGCAGCCTTTGTTTTTGCTATTGCATGTCATACACAAACAAAAGACGAAAAAAAAACCTATATGTGGAACAAGGATATAAAGCCTCCGGTAGCTGCCGTTAAGGAACATCTGCGTACTATACATGGCGATACTGTAGCGGATCACTACTACTGGATGATCGATTATTTTAAAAAAGGTCCCGACAGCGCTTCTGTTATACAATACCTCGAAGAAGAGAACGCTTATCTTAATACCATGATGAACGGATCAAAAGCTTTCAGGGAAAAGCTGTTTGAGGAAATGAAAGGCAGGATAAAGGAAAAGGATGAGTCTGTTCCTGTTTTCAGGAACGGTTACTTCTACTATACACGCACGGAAGACGGGAAACAGTACTACAAATACTGTCGTAAAAAGGGAAGCCTGGATGCGCCCGAAGAAATTTTGCTGGATGTGGATGAGATGGCAAAGGGACACCCGTATTATGCTGTTACGGGATTTAATGTAAACGAAGACAACAGGCTGCTGGCTTTTGGAGTGGATACGGTATCAAGAAGGCAGTACACGATCTATATCAAAAACCTGGAAACGGGTGAGTTGTTTAAAGATGCTATACCCGGAACAACGGGCAGCATTGCCTGGGCAAATGATAATGCCACGCTTTTTTATACGCTCAACAATCCACAAACCCTGCTCAGTGAAAGGATCCGCAGGCATAAGCTGAAGACGGATGAGAGCAGGGATGTAACCGTGTATGAAGAAAAAGATCCCTCCAATTACATTGGTGTGGGAAAAACCAAATCGGGCAAGTTCATATTTATTGTTTCCCGGTCCACGCTTTCCACGGAAATGCGCTATATCAGGGCCAATGAGCCCGAGACCGCATTTTCGGTGTTCCAGCCGCGGATGAAGGAAGTATTATATGATGTTATGGACCTCGGCGATACCTTTTATATTGTTACCAACCTCAACGCCAAAAACTTCAGGCTGATGGCATGCCCTCTCCATAAAACCGACAGCAGCGCATGGAAGGAGGTTATTCCCCATCGTGCAGACGTATTGTTAGAGGATATTGATGTTTTTAAAGATCACCTTGTTGTTACGGAACGCAGGAACGGGCTGATCCAGCTGCGGATACGCAATATCTCCTCGGGGCAGGAGCATTATATTGATTTTGGCGAGCCGGCTTATACCGCTGCTGTAGGCGCCAATCCCGAATTTAATACTAACACGCTGCGTTATGCTTATACTTCCCTGGTAACACCCAATACTACCTACGATTACAACATGAACACCAAAGAAAAGCAACTGATGAAGCAGCAGGAGGTGCTGGGTGGATATAATGCTAATGATTATGTAACGGAAAGACTGTATGCCACAGCAAGAGACGGCGTTAAAATCCCGGTTTCCATTGTGTATAAAAAAGGATTGGTAAAGGACGGGAATGCCCCTTTGTTATTATACGGCTACGGCTCTTATGGCATTAATATGAATGTATCATTTAGCAGTAACCGGCTGAGCTTGCTGAACCGGGGTTTTGTATTTGCCATAGCACATATCCGTGGGGGGCAGGAAATGGGGCGGCAATGGTATGAAGATGGCAAAATGATGAAGAAAAAAAACACGTTCACCGATTTTATAGACTGCGGTGAGTTTTTAATAAAAGAAAAATTCACTTCCGCTCCCCATTTATATGGCCAGGGCGGTAGCGCCGGAGGCTTGCTGATGGGCGCCGTGGTAAATATGGCGCCTGATCTGTGGCATGGCGTTATTGCCCAGGTGCCTTTTGTGGATGTGGTGAACACCATGCTCGATGCCAGCATTCCCTTAACTACCAATGAATATGATGAGTGGGGAAACCCTGAAAAAAGTAAGGAAGCTTATGAGTATATGAAATCCTATTCACCCTATGAAAACGTGGAGAAAAAAAATTACCCCAATATACTGGTGACCACGGGGCTGCATGACAGCCAGGTACAATATTTCGAGCCTGCAAAATGGGTAGCGAAGCTGAGAACAATGAAAACGGATGATAATGTATTATTGCTGCATACCAATATGGATTTCGGCCATGGCGGCGCCTCGGGCCGGTTCGATTACCTGAAAGATATTGCATTGGAGTACGCCTTCTTGTTCACCCTGGAGGGGATTGGGGAGTAAAAATAAAAAATCGGCTAAAATGAAACCCTTTTTTAAAAGAGATGTCCAAAGCGTTTTCTTTATCCTTGCGCTATGCAGTTACATCAATCGGCTGGATATAAGGTAGTGTGGGAATGGCTGGATAAGAAAGCGCTTAAGCCTTTCCTGTTCCAGGAAGAAACCTGGCAGCATATTATGAATGGTAAAAGCGGGCTGGTAAATGCGCCTACCGGCTTTGGCAAAACTTTTTCGGTATTCCTGGGTACCATTATCGATTTTATCAATCAAAACCCTGAAACATATACAACCAAAACCGGCAACCAATTGCAATTGCTGTGGATCACGCCCTTGCGTGCACTGGCCAAGGATATCGGCAGGGCGATGGAAGAGGTAATAACACAGATGGGCATGCGCTGGCGGGTGGCCATACGGAATGGCGATACCTCCACCGCCGAGCGGCAGCTGCAGAAAAAACATCCCCCGGAAGTGCTGATCATTACACCCGAAAGCCTCCACCTGCTGCTGGCACAAAAAAATTATGTTGAATTTTTTGCTCCTCTGAAGATCATCGCGGTAGATGAATGGCACGAACTGCTGGGCAGTAAAAGAGGCGTACAGGTGGAGCTGGCCATCAGCAGGCTGGTAGCTGTACGTTCTGCAAATGCTGCTCATTCTCCTTTTACTGTGCACCCTTCACCTTATCCCCTTATCTGGGGCATTTCCGCTACTATCGGTAACCTTCAGGAAGCCGCCAATGTGTTGCACGCGTCCCTTCAGGGGCTGGTGCAGCCTGTAATTGTTCGTGCCCGGCTGCAAAAAAATATCGAGGTGGAGTCTGTTTTTCCGGATGAGATCGAAAAGTATCCCTGGGCAGGGCATTTGGGGATAAAGCTGATGCATAAGCTGCTTCCCATTATTGAGCGAAGTCGCACAACCCTCATCTTTATTAATACCAGGGGCATGAGCGAAACCTGGTATCAGGCCTTACTGAGTACGGCTCCTGATCTGGCAGGCGCTATTGCCCTGCACCACGGGAGCATTGAGCCGGAGTTAAGAACATGGGTGGAAGAGGCTTTACATGCCGGTACACTAAAGGCGGTGATTTGTACGGCAAGCCTTGACTTGGGGGTGGATTTCCGTCCTGTGGAAACTGTTATACAGGTGGGGTCTCCCAAAGGCGTAGCCCGTTTCTTACAGCGTGCCGGCAGGAGCGGGCACAGTCCCGGTGCTGTGAGCAAAATTTATTTCCTGCCCACCCATTCTCTTGAGCTGGTAGAGGCTGCGGCATTGAAAAGTGCTATTGCCGAAAACGTGATCGAGAGCCGGGAGCCCATGCTGCTGTGCTTTGATGTGCTGATCCAGTATCTCTGCACGCTTGCGGTATCGGATGGCTTCGACCCGGATATCCTGTATAAGGAAGTGTTGTCGACCTATTGTTATAGAGATATGACGCGCGACGAATGGCTGCAGTTGCTGCAGTTTATAACGGCGGGCGGCGTAGCATTGCAACAATATGATGAATTTAAAAAGGTAGAGATCGTTAATGGGCTGTACCGTATTACCAGCCGGCGTATTGCCATGCGCCACCGGATGCATATAGGCACCATTGTAAGTGAGCCCATGCTGAAGGTGAGGTTCATGTCGGGCGGTTATATTGGTGTTATCGAGGAATGGTTCATATCACGACTCGAACCGGGGGCGGTATTTACACTTGCCGGGAGGAATGTGGAGCTGGTGGGTATAAGGGATATGACCGTGATCGTAAGGAAAACAAGCGCTAAGAAATCCATCGTTCCCAGTTGGCAGGGGGGAAGAATGCCCCTGTCGGCCAACCTGGGAAAAAAGTTAAGAGAGACATTGAATAAAGCAGGAAGGAAAACTACAGGCAGTAAAAAGTTGCCGGCGAAAAATGACGACAGGGAGATTGATATTTTAAAGCCCTTGTTTGACCTGCAGGCGAAATTGTCGCATGTACCCAAACACAATGAATTGCTGATCGAGCATATTGAAACCAGGGATGGGTACCACTTGTTTGTATTCCCTTTTGAAGGCAGGCTGGTGCACGAGGCCATGGCAGCTATCCTTGCCTGGCGTATCAGTAAGATCGTTCCCATAACGTTCTCGTTTGCCATGAATGATTATGGGTTTGAGCTGCTCAGCGATCAGCCCATACCGGTGGATGACAGCAATGTATATGAATTATTTTCTCCCACGGGCCTCCTGGATGATATACAGCGGAGCGTAAATGCAACGGAGATGGCAATGCGCAAATTCAGGGATATTGCGGTGATCGGGGGACTGATCTTCCAGGGCTTTCCCGGTGAGCAAAAAAAGGCAAGGCATCTGCAGTCTTCCGCTTCACTGCTGTTTAAAGTATTCAACGAATATGACCCCGGTAACCTGCTTATGCAGCAGGCATATCGAGAGGTGCTGGACCAGCAGATGGAAGAGGTTCGTTTGCGCAATATGCTGGAACGGGTGCAACAATCAGACATCATTATCACCTTTCCCGCACAGCTTACGCCATTCTGCTTTCCCATTAAGGTAGACAGCTTAAGGGAAAGCCTTACCTCGGAAAAGCTGGAAGACCGGGTACGCAGGATGCAGCAGCAGTTGTCCTGAAATTATACCAGCCCCTGTGCCAGCATGGAATCTGCGATCTTAACGAATCCGCCTATATTGGCGCCTTTTTCGTAATTGATATGGCCGTTGTCTTCCTTACCGTATTTTACGCATATCCTGTGGATCTGCTTCATGATCTCTTTGAGCTTGCTGTCTACCTCATCTCTTGTCCAGGAGAACCGGAGTGAGTTTTGTGACATCTCTAGTCCCGACACCGCCACTCCGCCCGCGTTGGCGGCCTTACCGGGGGCATAGAAGATCTCCGCCTTGTTGAAGGCGGCAACCGCTTCAGGAGTGCAGGGCATATTGGCGCCTTCCGCCACACAAAAGCAGCCGTTCTCTATCAGGGTAATGGCATCATCGCCATCCAGCTCGTTTTGGGTGGCATTAGGCAGCGCAATATCGCACTTGATCTTCCAGGGGCGCTCACCTTTAAAAAAGCCGCATTTAAACCTGGAGGCGTATTCGCTGATCCTTCCCCGCTCTTCCTCTTTGAGGTGTTTGATGAATTGCAGGCGCTCCATATCGATGCCATCCGGATCGTATATAAACCCGTCCGAATCAGACATGGTGAGCACTTTGGCGCCCTTGGCAATGCATTTTTCTGCCGCATACTGTGCCACATTCCCCGACCCGGAAATGGTAATTTTCTTACCCACCAGCGAATCACCACGGGTCTTTAAGATCTCTTCCACAAAATATACGAGGCCGTATCCGGTGGCTTCAGGACGGATAAGGCTGCCGCCCCACTCGTATCCTTTACCGGTAAGTACCCCGCTGAACTCCCCTTTAATGCGCTTGTATTGCCCGAACAAATAACCGATTTCGCGCTTACCCACGCCGATATCCCCGGCAGGGATATCTATATCTGCTCCCACATGCCGGTAAAGCTCCGTCATAAAGCTCTGGCAGAATTTCATCACTTCATTGTCTGACCTGTTCTTGGGGTCGAAATCGGATCCCCCTTTACCGCCACCCATAGGCAGGCCGGTAAGGCTGTTTTTGAACACCTGCTCGAAGGCGAGGAACTTAAGTACGCTAAGCGTTACGGACGGATGAAAGCGCAGCCCCCCTTTATATGGGCCTATAGCGCTGTTCATTTGTACCCTGAAGCCTCTGTTCACCTCCACTTCACCTTTATCGTTCAGCCACGGCACCCTGAAGATGATCACGCGTTCGGGCTCCACGATACGCTCTAAAATTTTGTTGTTCCTGTAGGTGGGATGTTGGTCAATATAGGGCACCAGGGATTCTGCCACTTCCGATACTGCCTGTAAAAATTCCGGTTCTGCCGGGTTTCTCCGCTGTACTTTTTCTATAAACTGCCTGAGCAAATCATTCATATGCTTTATAAATATGTAAGTTTTAGGGTGTAATATGGTTTGGAAAATTACTGAAATATTCAGTGAAGCATCTTATTAAATTTTTGAAGTTCGCTTAATTCCATTACAGAAAGGGTTTCATTGTTGTCGTATTTTGCTTTTAAAAATAATATTCTTTTGTGTTGCGGATATTTTTCCAGGATGGTTTCCAGCATGCGCCCTGCACTTTCATCTTTGGTGTAAAGCGGAGCGGGCTGCGGCAGCACGGATTTATACCGGGTGGGTTTTCTTTTTATGATGGCTTCCAGGGTAGTGAGCTTATTTCCGGGTATAGTAGCTATTTTAGCGGCCTTATGGTATAACCCTTCCAGTTGCTTTTTGCTCAGCCCTCCGCGTTCGCGGTACTGCAGTAGCAGGCTCTGTATAAAAGCAGAGTCGGGCCGGGCTTCCAAAACAGCTTTTAGCAAATCGCTTACTATATCTACATCAGGCTTTATTCTGGGCATAATAATCGTATAAGGGAAATGGCAGGCTGAATCTTTGACTGGAGGCTATTTTCCGGGTTAGGAGTGCAAAAATACGTGAGCCTTTACATTTTCCCGAAGAATTTTTATAGGGGGATGAATAAAACGACATCCGCTATTACTGTTCCGTAGGCTCCCTCGTTTGTTATTTCAACCTGTTTCTTTTCTCCTCCGGTAACTAAAAAGGTGTAGTATAAAGATCTGCCACAAATTCCAGCGGCCCGCAAGCGGACTGATTTATGAATACAATAGCCACAGATGCACGAATTAATATATAAAAATCTATTCGTGCATCTGTGGCTATATCTTCTTTTGTTGTACAGAATACAAGATTTGCCACTAAGACACAAACACACAAAGCCCTGATCTTCAGATTTAATTTTCTTCGTGCCCTGGTGCCTTCGTGGCAAAATATTACTTGTTGGTGAGCCCCAAAATGTGCATGTCGTGCAAAAATTTAAAATACATTATTTTGCTAATTATTTTAGTAATTGTTTTTATATTTGTATATGCAGGACTGTAGAATGCCGTTGAATGGACCTGGTACGCCGGCTGAAGATGTTCCGGTGCGAAGGAGCTTTAAAGCGATCGTGGATTGCAATAGCTTTTATTGCTCCTGTGAGCGGTTGTTCCGGCCTGATCTGGATCATAAGCCTGTTGTGGTGCTCAGCAACAACGACGGTTGTATTGTATCACGCAGTGATGAAGCCAAAAGGATAGGGGTGGAGATGGCAGGGCCTTATTTCAAAGCCAAACCCCTGATACAGCAGCATGATATAGCTGTTTTTTCCTCTAACTATAATCTTTATGGCGACATGAGCCGGCGCGTGATGGAAACCTTAAGGATCATGCTGGGTGAGCCGAATGTAGAAGTGTATTCCGTAGATGAAGCTTTTGTGGACCTGCCGGAAATGGAGGAAAAGGAGGTATTTGCTTATGCGCTGCACATACGTCGTACGGTGGAACAGTGGACGGGAATATCCGTTTCCGTGGGTGTTGCGCCTACAAAAACCCTGGCAAAAGCGGCCAATCATATGGCCAAGATCAACAAACGCCTTTCCCACTGCGTGAAGGTATTGCTGTCGCCCGAAGAACAGATGCAGGCGTTGCGATCTATACACATCAACAGCCTTTGGGGGGTAGGTTGGGCATATGCCGCTAAACTGGTTGATATGGGTATTACCAGCGCGTGGGACCTGCGTAATATGCCCGCTCAATGGGCATATAAAACCCTGGGTGGAGTAGTGGGGGTGAGGTTGATCAGGGAATTGCGCGGGGAACCGTGCATCGATATGAAAGACCCGCTGGTAACGAAGAAGATGATCGCTACTACCCGCATGTTCGGCGCCCCCGTAAGTTGTATCCGTGATATCAAAGAAGCCGTTGCTACCTATACTTCCCGTGCCGCCGAAAAGCTGCGGCGCCAGCGCAGTGCTGCCAATACTGTGCATGTGTTTATTGTTCCCAAAGAGCAGCACTATGCTGATGATTTTCAGCATGGTCCAACGTCCGGTACTTATACGGTGCTGCCTGCTGCCACTTCCGTTACCCATGAGCTCATAAAACCCGCTGTGCATTTGGTGGATCGCCTGTTCGAGGAAGGGAAGTCGTACAAAAAAGCGGGTGTAATGCTTAGCGGCCTCGTTGCCGATACGGCATAAACAGGTTGCCCTGTATAGCCGTATGGGCAACCTGTTTATGCCGCCGGTACCTAACCGTAACCGCTGTCTTATGGACGCGGTGGATAATATCAACTTCAGTATGAGGGGTGATGTGGTCAAATTTGCTGCCTCCGGAACCCGTAGGAACTGGAAAATGCGGCAGGAGCTGCGGAGCCCCCGCTATACCACGCGCTGGGAAGAAATGTTTAAGGTGAAGTAAAATTTGTAGTATTGCCGTTCTTATGGGCCTCAGAACATTTTTGCAGCGTGTACTCAAAAAGCCGGTGGCAAATTTAGCTAACCGGTTCTCTTCCCGTCCCGATCGGCAAAAGGTGCACGACGCGCTTACCAGACTTTACCGCCATATCACGAAAAAGCCCGGTAAAAAAGGAATGGTTATTGATTTAGAGGTGTCGCCCCTGAAGATCATTGTTTTCTCCGACCTGCACAAAGGCAATAAAAAACGCTCGGATGATTTTGCCCCTGCCG
>CAZREP010000180.1:0-9943 GCA_964599035.1 uncultured Terrimonas sp.
TATGAACAATAAGCATGTAACCGTTTTAATTTGGTCCGTCATTCTGGCTTTGGGAGGGTTCCTTTTTGGATTTGATACTGCTGTTATTTCGGGAGTGGAAAAAAGAGTGCAGGTATTATTTGATCTTTCTCCGTTCTGGCATGGGTTTACGATCGCTTCCGCGTTGATCGGCACCGTTGCCGGCGCGCTCTTCGCCGGGAAGCCCACAGACCGGTATGGCAGGAAACCTGTGCTGTTTGTAGTAGCTTTATTGTTTTTCGTTTCGGCTGTTGGTAGTGCGCTCGCCTTTAATGTAGAAATTTTTATTGTGTTCCGTTTCCTGGGTGGCGTGGCTGTTGGGGCGTCATCGGTAGTAGCGCCGATGTACATATCGGAAGTGTCACCGGCTTTCATGCGGGGCAGGATGACAGCCCTGTTCCAGTTCAATGTGATATTCGGGATACTGATCGCGTATGTATCCAACTATGCCCTTCGCAATATGGGAGAAGATGCCTGGCGCTGGATGCTCGGAGTGGGCGGATTGCCTGCGGTAGCTTATTTCTTCTTGTTGTTCATCGTTCCGGAAAGCCCCAGGTTCCTCGTAAAGAAGAACAAAGGTGATGAAGCGCTTATGGTATTGCGCCGCATTGGAACAGGGAGCATGGAAGCTGAGATGGAAGAAATAAGGCAGAGTATGCGGGGCGCCAGAGGTAAATTATTCTCAGGCAAATATGCCAAGCCTATACTGATCGCCTTCCTGGCAGCTATGTTCAACCAGTTATCCGGTATCAATGCCATTCTTTATTATGCACCCCGCATTTTTGAATTAACCGGCCTGTCTGCTGCAGATGCTATGTTGCAACCTGTGATGATTGGCATTACGAATGGTGTATTTACGATGCTGGGTCTCATTATTATTGATAAAGTGGGTCGCAGGAAATTATTGATAGTGGGTTCCATAGGGATGGCCATCTGCCTGGGCCTTACTGCCAAAGCCTTCCATGATCAAAGCTTTCATGGGTACAGCCTGCTGATCTTTCTCACAGGCTATATCATATTTTTTGCCTTCTCTACCGGGGCAGTGATCTGGGTGCTGATCTCAGAAGTTTTTCCCAATGCTGTACGTGGTCAGGGGCAATCATTGGGTAGCTTTACCCACTGGTTTTTTGCAGCCATCATCACATTTATTTTCCCGGTAATGGTAGAAAAAGGAGAAAATGGTGCAGCCTATGCATTTATGCTGTTTTCTGTAGCCATGGTAGTACAGTCTATCGTAGTTTGGAGATATTTCCCTGAAACAAAAGGGAAAACGCTTGAGCAGTTGGGGGACGAGCTTTCTGTAAAGAATACTAAACAACCAAAAAAAAATTGAGGTATGAAAAGGTACAAATTTTACCTGGCCACATTTGCAAGGGACGGGTGATGGAATATACCGGACAAAATTGAAGTATGTAAACAGCATTCATCGCGATTGCTATTATTAAGCCAAAATATTTATGTCATGAACTTAACTGCTCATTACAAAATGCATCAAAATCTCAACAGTCGGTTTATAACGATAAGCACACTGCTGCTATTTATCTTTCTTTCAACAACTGCTGCGGGCACCCCCGCTAAAAAAGCTGATCCGCTCCGGCGGGTGCTGTCCGAAAAAAATACCGCGCCTATTACCGGTAAAGTAACAGACAGCGATGGAAATCCTCTTGAAGGTGCTACCATAACGGTGGCGGGTACTTCAGTATCGACCAGGTCAGACAGGAACGGAAGTTTCACTATTACAGCGGGTCCAAATGCCATCCTGGAGATAAGTTTTGTGGGATTTGAAAAAACGGTTATTAATATCGGAGATCAAACGGAAGTGTTCGTCAGCTTGAAACCCTTGTATGCGGCGGAAGAAGAGGTAGTAGTAGTGGGTTATGATACCCAGAAGAAGGCGAGCTTAACAGGAGCAGTTTCTGTTGTAAAGCTCAGTGAGGTCAGGACTGCTGTTTCCGGGAATGTGATCAAGGCAATCCAGGGTAGGGTTCCCGGTATGCAGGTTACGTCAGATGGCCAGCCGCATGGGTATGCGACGGTAAGGATCCGCGGCACAGGAACATTGGGGAATAACGATCCGCTATATATTATTGACGGGGTTCCTACAAAACGTTCCATGAACGAACTTGCCTCCCTGGATATTGAATCCATCCAGGTTTTAAAAGATGCCGCGTCGGCGTCCATTTATGGCTCACGGGCCGCTAACGGGGTAATCATCATTACAACAAAAAGGGCGAAAGCCGGCATTACAAGAGTAACACTTGATGCTTCTGTCAGCATGTCTTCAACACCTGCTCCTTTTTCAATGTTAAATACAGACGAGTTGGGGCAAGTGCAATACAGGGCTGCAAGAAACTCCGGGCAGGATCCCAATTTCGGGCCTTATACTTTTGAAGACCATCAGGACGCGAACGGTAATTGGGTAATAGATAAAATCATTTTACCGGAATACCTGGATGCTGTCCAAACAATGAAGCCTGCAAATACCAACTGGCAGGATGAAATATTCCGCCCGGGCCTGATCCAGCAATATAATATTTCTTTATCTACCGGTAATGATAAGAGCCGCGTTTGGTTAGGTGCAGACTATTATTCAAATAAAGGTGTATTGGATGGGTCATACTTCAATAGGTTTAATATACGCGTCAATTCCGAATTTTCTATGCTTAAAGGACGGCTGAGAATTGGCGAAAACCTGTCATTGGGTAAATGGCGTGGAGATGCATACAATACGGGTTATGGAAGTAAAGCAACTGTTATATATCAATCCCGTTCCTTATATGCTATAACTCCTGTTCATACGGTTGACGGCAAAGGGTGGGGTGGCTCATCTTCCGGGATGACAGATTTCCAGAACCCTGTTCGTTTGATTGAAGATAACAGGCAAAACCATTATGACAGGGTTCGGATCTTCGGAAATGCTTTTCTGGATTTTGAAGTTGCCAAACACCTGCACTTCAGCTCAAAATTGGGTATTGATTATGCAGGTACCTGGCAGCGGATAATGGAATATCCTTATGTTAACGGGTTTGTTCAATCTACGCTTTCTTCAACCCGTGTGAATGCGGATTATGCAGGAGGGTGGGTCAATAATAATACATTGACCTATGATTACAGCCAGGGAAAAAATGATCTGGTAGTGCTGGTTGGCCAGGAAACTATCTTTAACCAGTCAACGTATACTATGGCGAGCCGTCAGGACTATGCTTTATATAATGATGATTACATGCAGATAGATGCCGGGCAGGCAAACCGGCAGAATGCGGGGAATGCGGCGATGAATTCACTGGTTTCTTTTTTTGGTAAAGTAAATTACTCGTACGATGAGCGGTACCTTGCATCCTTCACAATACGCAGGGACGGCTCATCAAGATTTGGCTCCAACAATGCATACGGAAATTTTCCTGCATTTTCGTTGGGGTGGAGGTTAAGTAAAGCGTCTTTTTTCCGGAAAGCTTTACCCGTATTTTCAGACTTAAAGCTCCGGTATGGATGGGGGAAAACCGGTAACCAGGAAATTGGAAATTATGCTTCCTACGGGCAATATGTTTCTATCTACGGCACAGATGCTACATGGAGCGCTGACGGAGGAACGGCCTATGACATCAATGGTGCAGGCAGCGGTCCTCTTCCTTCAGGATTTGTTCGTACACAAAGACCTAACCTGAATTTAAAATGGGAATCCTCCGTGACCAACAATTTTGGATTGGATTTTGGTCTCTTCAATTCAAAGATCACAGGTTCTGTTGATTATTACATTAAAAAGACATCAGATATTCTTATTAACCCGCCGGTGATTGCAGCGGTAGGGGAAGGCGCCTCCCAGTGGGTCAATGGTGCTACCCTGGATAACAAAGGGATTGAAGTATTCCTGAATTATCATGGGAACATAGGCGATGTGTCGTTTGATATTTCTGCAAACGCTGCCCATAATCATAACAGGGTAGTATACCTTCCCGACAATGTAATTGCAGCATACGCTGGTAATGGGCTTGATCAAACTATTTTAGGTCGCCCGCTGACTTCCCAGTTTGGATACGTTGCAGACGGGTTGTTTCAATCTGATGCGGAAGTGACGGATCATGCCTTGCAACCCGGCGCAGCTCCAGGAAGGATCAGGTACCAGGATGTTAACAAAGACAATGTAATTAATGATCAGGACAGAACATGGCTGGGCGATTTAGACCCGGATTTAATATATGGTCTGAACGTAGCCTTATCATGGAAGAACATTGATTTTTCCTTCTTCTTTAACGGGGTCTATGGCAGTACGGTAAATAACTCAAACAAAACCTGGACGGATTTTATTTCCCTGCGCGGCGGATATAATGCCGGAGCCCGTACATTAGATGCATGGACACCGGGTCATACCAACACAACGATCCCTGCTTTAATTTTAAATGATATTAATAATGAAGCACGGTTTTCAACATACTTTTTGGAAAATAGCTCATTCCTCAAATTGAGAAATGCTGAAATAGGTTATAACCTGCAAGGGTATCTTTCAAAATTAACCCGCATTAATAGTGCAAGAGTATACGTCAGGGGTGATAATCTGATCCTGTTCAAACATGCATCAGGAAACAGAAAGTATACCGGTCTGGATCCGGAAGCACCATTAGAGTCTTACCCCATACCTTTTTCCCTGACATGCGGATTTACTTTAACCTTTTAAAACGAAAAGTGAAATGAAAAAAATAACCTTCTTTAATATAGTGATGGCTTTACTTGTCAGCGTTTCATGTAATAAGCTGCTTGATCAAAAGCCGCAGGGCGTTGCTGCTGATGAAGATCTGAATGCGCCCAAACAAATAGAGCAACAGATAATAGCAGCGTATTCAATGCTGGGAAATGAACAGTTCCAGTTATCCAATCATCCGTGGCCATGGGGATCTTTGCGCGGTGGAGATGCTTATAAAGGAGGAGCAGGGACCGGCGACGGCAACGATATGTATATCTGGGAAACAGCAACCTATATGCACCCTTACCTCGGTGAACTGGATGGAAAATGGTCGAGAGTATATTTTCAAATTGCTAGGGTAAATGATGCTTTAAGAAGACTTAATCTGGTAAATGAAACGGATTTTCCGGCTAAAGTTGTGCGCCAGGCTGAAATGAGAGTTTTGAGAGGGCATTTTTTGATGGATGCGAAACTCCTGTTTAAACGTATACCTTATTTTGACGAAACCATTCCGCAAGAGGATTATATCTCGGTTTCCAATACTCAATATACAGATAAAGAACTGTGGAATAAGATAATTGAAGAATTCCGTTTTGGTGTAGCTAATCTTCCCAACCAGCAACCCGAGATCGGCCGTGTAAGCAAATGGGCGGCTAAGGCCTGTTTAGCCAAAGTGCTTCTCTATGCAGCATATGAGCAGGACGATCAGCACAATGTGACAAATATTAATAAAGATATGTTGACGGAAGTAGCAGCTATCTGCAAAGATATTATTGACAACAGCGGGCGTCACCTGGTAAGTGATTTTGCAGAGAATTTTTTATGGGAAACAGAAAACGGGCCGGAATCAATTTTTTCGGTCCAATATTCACACAGCGATGGAACAATTCACGGAAGACTGAACGTGGCTGCAGCTACTATTCATCCTATGAACCCGGAGTATGGCTGCTGTGGTCTGTTTGCGCCTTCCCAGTCACTCGTAAATGCTTATAAAACAGAAGATGGATTGCCCGTATTTGATCACTATAATGAAGAGCCTTCTCTTGTAACACCTTCGGATCTGAATGCGTATAGCATTGATCCCCGTTTATTGCATACCGTTGCCATGGTTGGCATGCCATATAAGTACAAACCAGATTTCATTGTTCAAACATCCTGGGCACGCCAGCCGGAAGTATATGGTACGAACCTTACCCTGAAACAAGTGGTGCTGCCGGACTGCCCATGTTTCGAAAAATTTGCCCCGTTCATGGCTAATTCCAAGAATTGGGATATTATCAGACTTGATGATGTTATGCTGTGGAGAGCTGAAGCCCTGATACAACTGGAAACAGATCTTAATGAAGCAATGAATCTGATCAACCAGATCCGTACCCGGGCAGCAACCAGTACCGGCCGGCTCATAGATGTTAACGGACAGCCCACTGCCAATTTTAATGTTGCACCTTACCAGCCCGGCGTTAACATTCCCGTCTGGGATAAGCATTTTGCCTTCAAAGCCCTGCAATGGGAAAGAAGGCTTGAATTTGCAACGGAAGGCAGCTGGTTTTTTGATCTGGTACGATGGGGCATCGCCGCAGAATTCATTAATGAATATTTTGATGTGGAAAAAACAAGACATTCCTATTTTTCAATTGCCCATTTTACAAAGGGACGGGATGAATTTTTCCCGATCCCTTTAAACCAGATCAATTACAGTAAAGGTGCGTACAAGCAAAATGCAGGATATTAGTTTGCGTGGGAGCGGGATGTTCTCCGGATATGTAACTATCTTTTAAGCCACGGGTAAAGAAAGTATATGATATATTACGCAGTTGTATTGTTCAGGAAAGGTTTGCTGATAACAGGAATGTTAATAAGTTTAATTGCAGTAGCTGAAGGACAGGTGCTTAGCAATAAGTTTATAACATGCAAGGCGAACAGCTCGGGCGGGCTTGAGCATATATACGATATTGAAAACGATCATCATTATTCAATCCCGGGCGATTGCTTTACCGTTGTTACAGATAAGGGCATTTTTTCTAATAAGGATATAGAACCGTTCCGGGTTACAAGTGACCCTAACACTGTTTCTTATTATTATAAAATAGCCTCTTCGCGGGTTATTGAGCTGGCCTATTTTTTAAGGCCGGAAGCAAAATACGTGGAACGTTCCTTGACTATTTCGGAAGGAGCAGACCCCCTGACGGTATTAAGGATTGAGTACGGGAATACTGCTTTTGCAATACCTCCCAAGGAAGTGGTAGATTATAATACTTTCTGGAATGCATCTACTGTAACATTTTTACGATGGCGTACAAATGGATTGTTCTGTGGAATAGAAAACCCATTTTTTAAAACCGTGCAAAAAGAGGAGGGTATATCTTTCTACTACGACCCTTCTCTTGTGCTCGGAAAAGAGGAAGCGTATCAAAGCGATCCTCAGTTCATTGGCGTTTATATAAAGCGGGGAAAAACGATCACAGATCATTATCCCCAAACCGTAAAAGGCTATTACCCCCGGTTTCGTAACCCCGACGGGCACAAGCCCCTCGACCTTAATGAGATCAAAGCAATGAGGGATTTTGTTGCAGGTTACCTGGACGTATCTCTGAAAGGATTCAGGTTTATCAATTACCATTTTTTTTATCCTTTACCTCAAATGCCGGCACCTAACACCTCCGAGGAGAAACTGCTGTTAGATGTAGTAGAAAGATTCCATGAGCTGGATGGCGACCTGTTCATATTTAATCCTATGTATCCCTATAAGCTTCCGGCAGGAACAGATACTGTCTGTTGGGAACTGGCACCCGAAGGTTCTGCGGCAAAAAGAATTATGGATAAGACCGCCTCTCGGGGGATCGGTTCCGGTTTTTATATGGGTTGTGCACGATATGGCAAAGAAGGAACTGCCGGGGCACTCCCTTTTATGCCGGATAACAAAGACTGGAAAAAATGCGATGAGGATGGAAATTATACATTAGAAAACTGTATGGCAAGTGATGCATTTGCGAACTGGTTGTTTACTGTACAGAACAACACCATTACGAAATACGATCTGAAGCTCTGGTCCTGGGATCCCGGCCCCGGCAACGGCAAATTTTGCTACAATACAAAACATGGTCACCTGCCGGGTAAGGGTGAATATAAAGGGTGGCGGTCTTCAACCGATTTAATAAGAAAGCTGAAAGAAAAACATCCTGACCTGTTTCTGATGGCTTTTTATGGAAGAAAGGAATATGGTGTGTGGGGATTAAAATACTTTGATCAGCACGAATCGTATTGGGAACAAACCGTACCTTTTCAGGCCTCCGTACATCCCGACATTCATGCCGACCGGATGAATGCGGATGGCATACGGTTCCAGAGCTGGTGGAACCAGAACTTCCGGTTTCTGCCATCTGAAATAAATCATGTTTTATCGCACCGGATCCAGGAAGGCTTTTGGGATATCAGGCTTCCCAAAGCATGGGACTATACTGGATGGAGGTACAGTGTTATGTCTGGCCTGGCTTGCGGTGGCAGTCTGATGAATGTTATTCTTCCAGACCGTATCGATGATGTTCCGGGATTGAAGGAGTTTTACGCAAAATGGCTCAAATGGGGAAGGGATAACTTTCACCTGGCTAAATACAATATTCCTTTCGGAGAACAGGTTAGAGTAGGTGGAGTAGACGGCTGGGCAAGGATCTATAAAAAACAGGGCTTTATTTTTTTATGTAATCCTAACCCAAGGCCATCAAAAATTACTTACAAACTGGACGAGGAAATCGGATTATATGAGAAGGGGGCTTTTACGCTTAAAGAAATCTATCCGTCTGAAGGAGGGCGTTTTTTTGATGCAGCACATCCTAATGGTTTGTTCCATAACGGAGATAGGATTGAATGTGTGGTGCCTGCCTATCAGATTGTTTTAGTAGAACTTGCCCCGCCGGAAACAAAAGCGTTGCCGAACTACTCAAACAATTTTAAGTTTTTCCCTGTTGATTCGATAATGAATGAGCCTGTCCGGATGCTTGACCATTGGAGCAGGTTGAACGGGAACAAATTTTTATTTCCGTATAACCGCAATGAAAAAAAGCTTGAATTGGAAACTGAGTTTTTTGCAGATAATAAAATTCGTCGCCTGTTAGAAATAAGTCGCCCCAAGAACCTGAATGAGATAGATTCCCTGATCCCTGTATGGAAAGAAAAGTATCCTGATAATTTTATGTGGACCCGCCCCGACCGTCTTTGGCTTGTAATACCTTCCGAGAATGCGGGGAAGATAAAATACCCGCGGCTTGTTGTTAACCAAAAAAATGTGGACGTTCAGGTTCACAGTGTGGCCGGAAAGCCGATCATTCATTATGCAGATATTACGGATGATGTTCAGTGGGGCAAAATGAATAAAATAAAGCTATTGCTTGACAGCATTGGCGAAAACCAGTTTTTAGGTCCTTATTTGGATTATCCTGAAGATGACAACTATTACCAGTTAAAGGAGAAAAGAATTTCAAGTTTATTACCACAATTATATGCCAATGCTGTGGTTTACGACCATCCGGTTGATAAAGAAATGCCCGTTCGTGCTGCTGATAAACAACAGCCACCGGAAGTGATAAAATCGGCAATGATAACACCTGAATATTTCCGCTCGGGGGAAGAAGTTATAATTGCTGTTAAGCTCAGCGATGCTGCCAGGGATGTTAGTGCAGTGTGGATATCATTACCACCCTCCGATACGGAAATGGAGTACGATAAGCAAAAAGGAGAATGGTTTATCCGCTATACCCCGGATAAACGGGAAAATATTATCATGGACGTATCATTTTTGAGAATATGGGCAGTTTTGAAAAATGATCATATAAGCAAACCGGTTGACATCCCGGTTAAATGGAAGTTTTTGAAAGAGCAGGAAGCCGAAAGAAAAAATTAACCTGAAGTATGCCAACAATAGTCAAGTATTTTAACCTTATAAGTTATCTTTTTCTGATTTACATTTTAAAAACAATTCTGCCATGAATAGAATAAAGTATTGCATTGTATTATTGCTCTGTATCGCAGGTGCAGATGTTCAGGCGCAAAATAAAGAGGACCAGCCACTGGTCAGTAAAGAAAAAGATATTCCTGCCAGTGTGATCAGCGCCACAGCGGCTTTCCGTGAAAGGCTGTTGAGCGACCCGTACCGCCCGGGGTATCATTTTAGCTTTCCCGAGGGCGATGGACGCCCAGGAGATCCCAATGGTGCATTTTATCATAACGGGCTCTATCACCTGATGTTTTTGT
>CAZREP010000181.1:0-9935 GCA_964599035.1 uncultured Terrimonas sp.
GTGCTGGTTCGCGTGCATTCCTCCTGCTTTACCGGCGATATACTGGGCTCTATGCGCTGCGATTGTGGCGATCAACTGCATGAAGCCATGAAAATGGTGGAGAAAGAGGGGAAAGGAGTAGTGTTGTATATGAACCAGGAGGGCAGGGGAATAGGACTTGTGAATAAATTAAAGGCATACAAGCTGCAGGAAGAGGGCATGGATACTGTTGAAGCCAACCTGCACCTGGGGTTTAAGATGGATGAAAGAGATTATGGGGTGGGCGCCCAGATCCTGCGTTATCTTGGTATTAATAAAATGAGATTAATAAGCAATAATCCCCGTAAAAGGGTAGGTTTGGTAGGCTATGGTTTGGATATTGTGGAAAATGTGCCCTTACGGATCCATCCTAATCCGTATAATGAAAAATATCTTATAACCAAAAGAGATAAATTAGGACATGAGATATTGGGCGGCGAATAAAGTACGCTTGGGAAGAAAGGCGTGAATGGGTGAATAGTGAATGATATGTAGTGGATTGCCGATGACCGACAGTTCCGGAGTAATGATGAATCGATTATCGTCGTGAGAAGACAGAGGTGAGATGATAGACGAGATAGGAGAAATAGTTTACGTTTACCTTTTCTCGTTTCTCGAAGATGAAGGAGAATAATTGAATAAGTTCCAGGTTACAGGTTTTGCAGGGAAACCTCTTACCTGAAACCTCACACTCGATATCCGGTTATCCGCATCCGAAAGTAAATATGGTATGCAGGCTTGCCGTATGGAAGTCGCGCCATACCCGGTTGATGTCAGCGCCCTGTTCTGCAGCCGTCATGCCGCAATAGGGATAAAGATCGTTCACAGCATTCCGTGTCAGCCCGACCATTGACCTGCAGGCTTCACCCAGGCGCTCAGCGTGTGAAAGGTTCCACGGCTTTTCTGAGATGCAATTAAGCCATGCTTCGCCGAGCCTGTCGTAAAAAAGCTGCTGCACATCTTCCAGCTTACTTTTGGTTCTGCCCAGGAGCTCCAGCATTTCGCAGGCTTCATCTATACTATACCCATGACGTTTGATCCTTTCTTCAAAGAGGAGCTTACATTCGTCTATAAAATGAAAAGCCATACCGGAAAAGTTGGCCGCCAAGGTAGTTTCTGCGAAAGACTGAAAAGGGAAACGGAAAACAGGATCAGGGAGACGTGCCTCATGGGGATCTATAAGGAAGCTTCTGTTTGTAGCCACATGAAGGTTTTTAACGCTGAAGGAATGGCTTGCAGTAGCCTTCATACCGGTAGTATTCCAGTGATATTGCAACTCAACTTCTTCTTTTTTGAAAATAAAGGCTTTTATGAGTGGTGATCCGTTTTTTTGTCGCAGCAGCGATCCATTCCTTTCAATAAGGCAGTTGGCGGTAAAGGCAGTGGCATGAGGCGCTCCCGTGGCATATTTCCAGTGCCCGCTTACCGTATAGCCGTTTTCTGTAAGAATGGCTTTTCCTGAGACCGCGCCACTACCGGCAAAGCATACCTGCTTATTGGAAAAGAAAGCAGAGGCAGCAGCCTTCTCCATAAATCCCACGAACCAGTTGGCGCCGCTGCACAGGGTAACGGTCCATCCTAAGCTGCCGTCGGCACGGGCTAACTGTTCCTGCAGATGTACTGCTTCGGGCAACGACAGCCCTAATCCGCCCATTGAAGGGGGTACGAACAGGTTGAACCAGTTTTGATCGTAAATAAGTTTAAGCTGTTCCGGATGCAGCTGTCCCATTTGCTCCGCCGCTGCGGCATGCTGTCTGATCAGGGTAAGATATCCTGGAAGTATATAGGGAGAAATGTCATTATTCGTAGCCATAGAAGTCATGTCAAATGTAGGGACTGTCGCCCGGTTCGTGAAAAAATCTTACTTTCAGAAGTAAAAAAAGTGTATGAAATTTTTTTTTCTCCTTACTGCGTTGCTGGTAACGGTTCTTGCTCCCGTTTCGGCACAGGATATAAAAGCCCGGGCCGCTGCCAAAGCCGCTGCGATCCTTCCTGAAATGATCCAGTGGCGAAGATATTTGCATGAGCATCCTGAACTGTCGAACCGGGAATATAAAACTGCGGAATACATTGCTGCACATTTAAAGAAGCTTGGACTGGCAGTGCAAACGGGTGTTGGAAAAACGGGGGTGGTTGGGATCTTAAAAGGAGGAAAGCCCGGACCGGTCATTGCTTTAAGAGCCGATATGGATGGTTTGCCGGTGAGCGAAAGAGTGGATATCCCTTTCGCTTCAAAAGCGCAGGGAGAATACCTTGGAGTGCAGGTACCGGTTATGCACGCCTGTGGCCATGACAGTCATATGGCTATATTGATGGGAACGGCATCTGTATTAAGCGATATGAAAAAAGATATTGCCGGCACGGTAAAGTTTATTTTTCAGCCCGCGGAAGAGGGTCCTCCAGGCGATGAAGAAGGAGGAGCACCTTTAATGATAAAGGAAGGCGTAATGGATGACCCGAAAGTAGATGCTATTTTTGGACTGCATATTAATTCGGCAACGCCGGTTGGGGAAATAAAATATAAGCCGGGCGCAGAAATGGCTGCAAGCGACTGGTTTACCATTAAGGTGAAGGGGAAACAGTCGCATGGATCGCAGCCATGGACAGGGGTTGATCCTGTTGTAATTGCAGCACAGATCATTCAGGGATTACAAACTATTGTAAGCCGTCAGCAAAATCTTACCAAAGCGCCGGTGGTCATTACCGTTGGTAAGATACACAGCGGTGTAAGAAGCAATATTATTCCGGAGGAACTGGTCATGGAAGGCACTATCAGAACACTGGATGAAGATATGCATAAGGATGTGCATGAACGGATCCGCCATACCGCAAATCATATTGCTGCTGCAGGAGGCGCCACTGTGGAGGTGACCATTGATACCAAAACGAAAGTAACGTATAACGACCCGGATCTGGTGAAGCTGATGCTGCCTTCATTGGAAGCTGCAGCCGGAAAAGGCAGGGTATATGAGATGGAATGGACAACAGGTGCTGAAGATTTTTCTTTTTTCGGCGATAAAGCACCGGCATTCTTTTTCTTTCTCGGAGGAATGCCTGCAGGACAGGATCCCCAAAAGGCTCCGCCCCATCATACTCCTGATTTTTATATCGACGACAGCAGGCTGGATACAGGAGTGAAAGCATTCTGCAATATGGTGATTGATTATCCGAAGAATGCAACGGTAAACAAAAAACAATAAACTCCCTAACTTCAAATCCGAAGTCCAGAGCCCGAAATCCGAAAGGGATATTATTTCAAATATCAAATCATAAATCTCAAATCTAAAAAGACTGTCGGCTATAGGATCAGCTATGGAACCTTTACCTTACGCCTCATACCTTATACCTTTCATTCTGCAACCTGTTAAGCATTTACAGCCCTGGCCCGGTTTTCAGATTTCCGGTAAAATATCCAGAACATAACCGGGAACACAAGTAGGGTTAAAACGGTAGCGGTGATCAATCCCCCTATAATGGCTACTGCCAGTGGTTTCTGACTTTCCGAGCCGATGCCGGTAGATAAAGCTGCAGGTAACAGGCCAAGCATTGCCATCAGGGCGGTCATTACCACCGGCCGTATCCGGGTAGCAACACCCTGCTGTATGGCTTCCTCCAGCGGGAGCCTGCTGCGCAGGTTTTGATGAAATACAGAAATGAGGATAACGCCGTTTTGTACGCAAATACCGAACAGGGCAATAAACCCCACTCCGGCCGATATGCCGAAATTGATGCCGGTAATATGCAGGGCCAGTATGCCCCCGATCAATGCAAAGGGCACATTTACTAAGATCAGTCCCGCGTCTTTTACATTGCCGAAAGTGATGAAAAGGATAATAAAAATGGCAAGCAGGCTCACCGGCACCACCTGTGCGAGGCGATTGGTGGCTCTTACCTGGTTCTCAAATTCTCCCGCCCACTGGATGGTATATCCTTTTGGAAGCCTGATATGATGGTTCACATTCTCCATCGCTTCTTTTATCGTACTGCCAAGGTCTCTCTCCCGTACGGTAAACTTAACTCCAATAAAACGCTTGTTTTCATCCCTGTAAATAAAAGCCGGTCCTGTTATTTTTTTCATTTCAGCAATACTGCCCAATGGTATCTTACCTCCTTTCAGGGTGGGTACCATCAGCGCCAGGATATCATTTTCATCTTTCCGGTATTCGGGGCTGTAGCGTATACGAACATCAAATTTCCTTTCTCCCTCATACTTTTTTGTAGCTGTTTTTCCTCCTATTGCCATTTCAATTACTGCCTGTGCATCTGCCGTGGACACACCGTACAACGCCATTTTTTCTTCATCCAGGATAACGCTTATTTCCGGCTGACCGATATTGCGCAGTATGCCTGCATCTTTGATGCCCCGCACCGGTTCGATCTGCTGCAGCACCTGGTCGGCCAGATCATTTAATTGATCCAGGTCATCTCCGAATATTTTAACCGCATTGTTGGCGTTCATGCCTGCAACGGCTTCAGCCACATTGTCAATAATAGGTTGAGAATAATTGTAGTTGATGCCCTGGAAAACCTTCAGCTTCTTATCCATGTCTTCGATCAGCTCGTCGGTGGTGATTTTCCTGTTCCATTCTTTTTTGGGCTTCAGGTTTACCTGCATCTGCACATAATAAAATCCACTGGGATCTGTACCGTCATTACTGCGTCCCGCCTGCGACAGCACACCGTCCACTTCCTGGAACGTCATGAGTTTATTTCGCAGTTCGCCGGTAATATTAACGGTCTCTTTGAGCGACATGCTCATAGGCATTTTAGCCTCCACCCACAATGCGCCTTCATTGAGTGGTGGGAGAAATTCGGAACCCAGGAATTTGGAGGAGAGCATCGTAATTACCAGCACTGCTGAGGCAGCTGCTATGCTTTGTTTCTTGTGCCGGAAACACCAGGCGAAAGCACGCTCTACGTTACGGTTGAAAAAACGCACTATGAAATTGTCTTTTTCTCTCACATTCCTGCGTAGCAGGATAGAACATAAAACAGGCACCAGGGTAAGCGTATAAAGCAATGCCCCCAGGAGTGCAAAACCCAGCGTCCAGGCAAGGGGGGAGAACATTTTTCCTTCCACCTTCTGAAAAGTAAAGATGGGCAGCAGCGCGGTAATGATGATGAGCTTGGAAAAGAAAACCGCTTTGCCCAGGTCGCTACCTGTTTTTTTTAATAATCCCAGTTTGGAAAGCTTGTTGAATTTCTCCATCCCGGTTTTGTGCGACAGGTGTGCCAGCGCAACAAACATGCCCTCAACCATTACTACGGCACCGTCTATGATGATGCCAAAATCGATCGCACCCAGCGAGAGCAGGTTGGCGCTCATACCTTTCAGGCGGAGGCAGAAAAAGGCAAATAATAAAGACAGGGGGATAATGATCGTAACGATAACGGTGGCACGCCAGTCTGCCATAAAGATCAGAACAATAACTGTCACCAGTAATATCCCTTCCATTACATTATGCGAAATGGTTTCGGTGCAATAGCTCATCAGCACATCACGGTCATAAAAAGTTTCCATTTTTACATCATCAGGCAGTATTTTTTCATTCAGCTCCCTGATTTTTTCCTTTACCCGTTTCAGCACTTCCGCCGGGTTTTCATCTTTGCGCATGATCACAATGCCCTCCACCACATCGTCGTTTTCGTTGAGTCCTGCCTGTCCCACCCGGGGTAAAGCGCTTTCCTTAACAGATGCCACATGCTTTACCAGCACAGGCACATCACCATTCTGCTCAATAATAATATTTTCTATATCAGAGCTGCTGTTCAGCAGCCCAATGCCTCTTACCACATAAGCCTGGTTATTTTTTTCAATAATGTCGCCCCCTACGTTTAAATTGCTTTTAGACACAGCGCTGTATACTTCAAGGGGTGTGATGTCGTATTTGTGCAGCAGGCTTGGATTTACCTGTATCTCATAAATTTTTTCTTCACCTCCAAATGCGGCGATATCGGCTACGCCGTTCACCGAACGCAATTGCCGTTCAATGGTCCAGTTTTGTATGGTGAGCAGATCGCGGCTGTTGCGTGTTTTGCTGCGCAGCACATAGCGGAATATTTCACCGGTAGGGCCGTAAGGCGGCTGCACATCGGGCACCACGCCTTCCGGCATATCCACCGATCGGAGCTGGTTATTGACCTGCTGCCGCGCAAAAAAATCATCCACCCCGTCTTCAAAAATGATCTTCATTACGCTCAGTCCGAACATGGTAATGCTGCGTACGTTGGTTCTCCGCTGAACGCTGTTCATAGCCACCTCCACGGGTCGCGTTACAAATCGTTCCACCTCTTCGGCGCTGCGCCCGGGCCATTGTGTTACAATAACGATCTGCGTATTGGTTACATCAGGAAAGGCTTCAATAGGGGTATGCACGAAGCTGAAAATGCCTGCTATTATCATTACCCCGGTGAGAAAGAAAATAAAGAATTTATTTTTTAGTGAAAAAGCTACAATATTCCGGATAAACTTATTCATGAGTTGTTTTTTAATCATTGATGGCGTCGTACACCAGCAATGCATTTTTTACGATCACTTTTTCGCCGGCAACCAGGCCCGACGATATATATGTTTTGCCCGCGGTGGTCCGGAGCAGCTCAACCACGCGTGTTTCCACGCTGTCTTTCCGGTGAAATATCATCAGGTAATTCCTGCTTTTATCAAACACTACAGCTTCTGCCGGTACAGCGGGGAGCTGTTGTTGTTCGTGGTAGCGGATATATACCGTGGCTGCCATTTCAGGCTTTAAGGCATACCCCGGATTGGGAAGCCGTATCCGGATTTTCAGGGTTTTGGTTTCAGGATCAAGTATGTTCAGGATCTTATCGATCTTACCTGAGAACTTTTTCCCGGCGTAACTCAACAGGTCTACCTCCGCAGGCATGTTCAGTGATATTTTGGCAATATCGGTTTCGTATACGTTGGCGGTTATGAACACATCGTCAATCTGTGCAATGGTAAATATGCTTTCACTGAAGCCGGGAGGGAGCTGCATGTCAACATTCAGCTTTTTATCCGTGATAAAGCCGCTGATAGGGGCAACTACATTGTAATAAGAGCCGTTATTGACATGGTAAATATTGAACACTTCATTGATGCGGTCAAGTTCTGCTTTTGCATCGTCTACCGCTTTTTGAGCGGCTACTACGTCTCTTTCGGTATTGAGTTTCGATTCATTGAGCTCCTGCGCCGATTTCAGGTTTTTCTGAGCGAGCAGCAACTCGGTCTCCCCATCGCGGCGTTGTTTTTCAAAATCAGCGATGTCGGTGCTGCGGATAACGGCAAGCACCTGTCCCTTTTTTACATGATCACCCAGCGATACATTTACGCGGGTAACATATCCGGCTACAATGGGGAATATGCTGGACACCTTGTTGTCTTCCGGCGTTACTTTTCCCGACAGTCTCAACTCCGCGCTTACCTGTTCGGTCCGGGAGGTATCGATACTGATACGGCTCAGCATGGTATCGGTCAGCATAAAAGGTGTAGAAGGTTCTTCTGCAGGAATGCTGTTACAGGAGGTCAGCAGAAATACAGAAGGGATAAACAGAAGGAGAGTGGATATGAGCAATTTCATGTGCTGTTTGTTTAATGGTATTTAATATAATCCCTTTTACAGGGCCGTGCCAACCGTATATTCCAGCTCTTCCCAGGCCAGCCGCCTTTGTTTCTGCAACTGGTTTACCTGCCGGATGGCCGAATTATAGTTCTCAAAGAAGTCAATGAATTCAAGCAACGAAATATTTCCCTTGTTGAAGTTTTCTATAACGCTCCTGTTCACCTGCGGGAAATCCTTATCAAAGCTTTGCTGTGAAACTTCATATTCTCTTTCGGCTTCTGCCAATCTGTTGAAGCTGGCTTTCACTTCTGCAACTACCTCGTTTTGCTTATAGTTTTTAGCCATTTCAGCCGCTTTTACCTGCCATGCCGCTGCTTTTATATTTCCCTGGTTACGGTTAAATAATGGCAGGTCAATAGCGGCACGGAGCGTATAAAGATGAGCTACATAGCTTCCGTCCTGGTCGTACCCTGCTCCAACAGTAAGGTCGGGAATGGCCAATGCCTTCTGGTATTTGTAATTCAATTCCTCCTCTTTTAACCGGCTCTCCTGCAGGAGCATATCCGAACGGCTTTGCTGCGCTTTTGTAAGCAGATCAGGCAATGCCGGCGCGTTCCTTTCAGGCGAGGCTTCTTTCAGGGGGATGATCGCCGCTGCAGTATCGGTTAAAAGCTGGAGGGTTTGCTGTGCCGCAATAGATTCCATGATAATGGCATTGCGGTCGGCACTGAGCTGTATGTATTCTGTTTTCAGGCGAACCGCATCTTTAAGGGGTACGTTCTTTTTAGCCGCCTGCTCTTCGTAAGCGTCAATTATCTTTTGAAGGAGCTGCATCTGATCATCGAATTTTTCAACCAGCTCATTTGCATACACTACAGTATAAAAGCTTTGCCTAAGCTCGTATTTCAGGGAACGAAGCAATTCATAAAGCCCGAATTTCTCCTGTTTGGTCTGTTCCCTGGCCAGCAACACTCTTTTATTTCTTTTCCCTGCCAGTGTGATCAATTGGTCTATGCCAAAGGTCTTTTGTCCGTGTGTTCCTGCATCAAACCATTTACGGCTGTTGCTGTATGCCGCTACTTCTGCTGATAATATGGGGTTATTATAAAGGCGCGCCTGTATTTCTGCAGCCTCTGCTGCCGATACCCGGTATTGTGCAGCCAGCAGGGCAAGGTTATTTTTTAAAAAGACAGCTTCCGCCTGCTCCAGCGACAATACAATGCTGTCTCTGGTTTGGGCAAGCGCAAAGCATGCCGGTATCATGAAAAAAAGTAAAAGCATGTTTTTTTTCATCCGCATGGTTTAATATTTTTTACGCAGAGAGATATCATTTCCTATGGCAGGTTTCCTGCAGCAGCAACGCTGATCCTGCAGAACAGGTGTTATGTATGTTTTCGGAAGAGATCGTATAATTACATTGTACTGAGCTGGTGCTATGTCAAACGAGAAAGGTGAGACGTGAAACATTCTTTCACCTTTATCTTCTCACTTTTCACAATAACGCACAGACATAATTTTCTTTACTTAACACTAATGGTGTGTTAATTATAACATGCCGTATAGTGCTGGTGAATGGGTAATTGTCAATAGTGAATTTATTCACGATTCACAAAATAATGCGGTATATTACGGTTAACATAACCCTAGTGAGGTACCCGGCTAAATAGTATCCGGTGGGGGAGAAAAGAGCGATATGAAACCGGGAGAGAGTGCACCCGAACAGTAACCGTAAGGGAGATGCTTTTTTTCAAGCAGGAGAAGATTTCCTATTGTTCTGACCTTTTTTTCCGGAAGCGAAAAATCAATAACGGTTGTTTTTTTGAGCGTGGTTGGATCGTCGTTGCCTTTCTGATCGGGCAAGGTTTTATCAAGGGCGCTGTCCATCAGCAGCTCTATAATGCTTTCAATTTCGAGATATTGATCCCCGGTGGAAGCCAGTGGCGAAAATGATAGATTCTCCTTCACGTCAATGCTGGTATTGAGCACCGACACGGCAATGATCCAAAGCAGGGTATGTTGAAAGATGCGCCGCATGATATACGGCAAAGATAGAGGATAAATATGGATATGGGTATACGACGGATTTATGAAGAAATTGTTAAAGTAAGGTAGAAGGTATAGGGTAGAAGGTAAAGGGTGGAGGTGTAAGGCACAAGGTATGGGTGTCAGGTTTCAGGGTTGCAGGTTACATGGCTGAATCGCATAGCCGACAGCCTTTTTAGATTCGAGATTGATGATTCAATGCCGTTTCCTTAAGATGTTGGTGGTGAATCGTGAATGCTCTCACAGATAGCACTGATTTTCACAGATTGTTTTGTTTTCATCTGTGTTTGTCTGTGTGATCTGTGAGACAACTCA
>CAZREP010000182.1:0-9925 GCA_964599035.1 uncultured Terrimonas sp.
CATTCGCCGTTTACCCGCCATTTATGATATTCCACCAATTTGTACTTGTCTTCCGATTTAATGGAGCCAGGGCTCTTAAAAGCAGAATAGGGAGGGGTAAAAGCACCGCTGATCATAAAGCTGGAGCCGCCTGTAGGAAAGATCGGCTGGTTTACAGAGGACCTCGCCAGCGTGAGCTTCAGGTTAAGTATATTGGAAGTTGCATTGGATAAGCCCTGGAAAAATCCGGGATAATTCTTCAGCTTGTACTGGGTATAGTTCACCGCATAAATAAGGGTAAAATAATCATCCGGCCATTTAAGCTGCTTTCCTAAGGAAATGGTAGCGCCCATAGCCTTCAGGTAGGAGGAATCGGCCCTGGCATTGGTATACGTGTAGGTATTATAGTCGAATGCATTGGCATATTTTGAGCTGTATACGCTTACCGTAAAGGAATTGCGTTTTTTTCCACCCAGCCAGGGTTCGGTAAATGAAAAATTGGTAGAGCGGAAATACCGGCCGTTCGACTGGAAACGAAGGCTGAGCTTTTGCCCGTCTCCCGACGGAAGCGGGGTCCAGGATGATCGCTTAAATATATTGCGCAGGGAAAAGTTATTGAATACCACTCCCACTGTACCGGTCAGCCCTATACCGCCGCCCCATCCGGCACTAAGCTCCAACTGGTCGGATGATTTTTCTTCAACAGTATAGTTAATATCCACTGTGCCATCGTCGGGATTAGGTACCGGATTGATACCGATCTTTTCCTGGTTGAAATATCCAAGGTTTGCTATTTCGCGCTGGGAACGTATCAGCTCCTGCCGGCTGAACTTTTCGCCGGGCAGGGTTCTCAGTTCCCTCCGTATTACGTGTTCCTTGGTTTTGTCGTTGCCCGCAATAGTTACCCTTTTGATGGTGGCCTGCGGGCCTTCCGTGATCCTTATTTCATGATCAATGGTATCGTTATATACAGAAGTCTCAACAGGATCAACACGGAAAAACAGATATCCATTATCTGCATAAAGGGCGCTTATGTCACCGCCTTCCTGCGTGAGCTCTTTCCCCACCCTTTTATTTAAGGTTTGCAGGTTGTATACATCCCCTTTCTTAATACCCAGAATTACATTCAATATAGAATCGGAATATTTTGTATTGCCTCTCCAGGTAATATCGCCAAAGTAATATTTATGCCCTTCGTTGACCTTTATTGCAATATTCAGGTTGCCCTTTGCATTATAATATACCGTGTCTTTTTCAATAACGGCATCGCGATAACCCTGGGCGTTATAATAATCAATGATCTTCATCTTGTCTTCCCCGTACTTCTTCTCGTTGAACTTGGCAGAGCTGAATATCTTGAAACGGAAATAGGGGTCCAGGTAATCCAGTGTTTTAGTAGGAGAAAGAAAGCCGTAATTTTTTATGTATTCTTTAAATAAGATCGGTTCTTTTTCACCGTAGGGGCTGGTGTTTTTATCAGCGAATAAAGTAAACCTGCTTTTTTCCTTTGTGCCTTTCATCTGCTTTTTTAATTTCAGCTCACTGACCTTTTCGTTGCCGAAGACCATCACGTCATTTACCCTCACTTTGCCACCTTTCTCAATAATGAAGATCAGGTCTTCCCCATTGGTATAGGCGGTATCGGGGCGTTCCTGCACTGTTATTGTGGCTCCCTGAAACCCTTTTTCGGTGTAGAATTTCTGGATAGCCTCAATAGCGTTTTGCTTGCGGGCTTCCGTAACCACCTGGCTGGCGGTGATGCCCACTTTTTCTTTTAAGTCGGTGGCCTCGGATTTTTTGATGCCGCGAAAAATAAGCTTGGAAAGCCGGGGGCGCTCCACTGCGGCAATTTCTACCCATATCCTGTCGCCTTCTACCCTGGTAATGTATATTTCAATATCGGCAAACAGGTTTTGTCCCCAAAGCTTTTCTATCGCTTTAGCAAAATTATCTCCACCCGGGATCCTTACCTCATCTCCCACATTAAGTCCGGAAATGGAAGTAACCAGGTTAGGATCAAAGTACTGGGTTCCAGTTACTTTGATTTCGGCAATGCTGTATTTTTTGGGAATGGGCTGGTCGAACAACCCCATGAGCACAGGATCTACAGATGTGGTGGGCAGTGTATCGGTTACCTGAGCGTTAGTTTTGGTGGAAATAAAACTTAATCCAAGTAAAATCGTCAAAATCGTACAGATTCTATGCATCCGTTTTATATGTTTCGCCCGGCAAATTAGCGGGATTAATTGAAAAGGTTTGTTAAAAGAATATGGGTTAAATTTTATCTAATGCGTATCTGTAGCGGATTCCCGTTGGATCTGCTCCCCTGTTTTACCAAACCGTCTTTGCCGCTGCTGAAAATTAAGAATGGCTTCATACAAATGCTCCTTCCCGAAGTCAGGCCACCGTGTATCGGTAAAATACAGTTCCGCATAGGCCAGCTGGTATAATAGGAAATTGCTTATCCTGTATTCACCGCTGGTTCTGATCATCAGCTCGGGGTCGGGGAAAGCGCTGGTAGCAAGGTAATGGCGAAGGGTATCCTGGTTGATCTGGTCGGGCAGTATTTTACCGGCCTGCACGTCTGTGGCAATTCCTTTTACCGCCTGTACCAGCTCCCATCTTGAACTGTAGCTTAAGGCAATAATGAGGGTCAGTCCGTTATTTTTTTTGGTAATATCAATCGCTTCCTGGAGGCCTTTCCGGGCATAGTCGGGCAGCATTTCAATATTACCGATCAGCTGCAGCTTAATATTATTCTTGTCTAACGTTGAAACCTCATCCCGGATCGTTTGTGCCAGTAATTCCATAAGCCCGTTCACCTCCGGCTCAGGGCGGTCCCAGTTCTCGGTGCTGAAAGCGTATAAAGTAAGATATTCAATTCCCAGCTCTGCACAACCCTCCACAATATTACGTACACTTTCCACTCCCTGGTAATGACCAAAAAGCCGGTCTTCTCCCTTTTCCTGCGCCCATCGACCGTTCCCATCCATAATAATGGCGATGTGCAGCGGGAGATACTTCATATCAATTTTACTAAGTTGCGACACGGGTATACAATTTAAAAAAGTCAGACCCTGTCTGACTTCGGCGCAAAGATATAATATTATATATTTAGAGCGATAATTTAGTTGGATGGAGTTAAACTAACCGACGCCCGAAAGAGAGAAAGCAAAAGTGGTTCTTGAGACGCGACCAGGACGATAACAGTGAAATTACTTTTTCTTCTTTAGCGCGGTACGTATTTTTTTAACAACGGCAACAGGGACACCAGCTGCATTAGCAGCCTGCTCATCATTAAATCCAAATTTGATAATGAGATTTTCTACAACCTCGTAGCTTTTCAGTTCTATGCCTTTCTCCATACCTTTCTCCATGCCTTTTTTCTCTGCAACCTTTATTTTTTCTTTTGCAGTCTTTCTTACCGCATAATCGGTCCATTTATCTAAAAGTGCTTTTTCGTACAGCATATACTCATCTTTTTTTAGATTGGCTATTTCAGCTATTTGAAACAATTTCTGGAATATCTTCTTATGTAAAATTACAGGAATTTTTTCCATTTTCGCCATGTTACACAGTACATACATCCAACGTTCGAGGTCGGTTTTTATTTCCTCTTCCTCAAGGCTGAAATTAGGCAGCTCTAAAAATATAAATCCCAGCTTATCATAAAAGATTTCACCGGTCTCTTCCTCTGCCAGCCTTACCCGGTGGAGGTATTTACCGTGTAAAGTATTCTCAAAATTAAAGTCCATTACAGCGATCAGGTATATTTCTTTTAACTCAAAATCCCAATTCTTTTTACCTTTTGGTCCCTGCTCGTATAGTTTACTTGCAGTGTAAAAAACAGCCCTGTCGGTAAAGAATTTCTGATCGGCTCTCTGAACCTCTATAATAAAAGTTTCACCACCAGCTCCCGTACAGGTCAGGTCAAAAATAGTTTTGCGAAAGCCCTTTATTGGTCCGTCCTTTTCCTGGGGGTTGTACACCAGGTCTTTTATTACTTTGCGCCCTTTGAATAATTCATTCAGGAAAGCTATCAACAAATCCTTATTAGGCTCGGATCCGAAAATTCGTTTGAATCCGAAATCGGTGAGCGGGTCAATAAAACGACCGATAGGTGGAGCGGTGTTTCTTTTGGTGTTTGTCATAATCAAAGATAGGATAATAATGATCTATCTGGGTTATGCTATCCAGCGATTCAGAAAGTATTTAATTTTAGCGAGGGGGCGTTCGGGTAAATCGTCCGTCTTATTTTGTAGTTCGTGGAGACACGAACCACGGCGATAAGAGCTCCACATCCCATTTGGAGATCACATTTTGCAAAGTCCGCTAGTTAGTAGCCATCATTATAAAATCAACGATCGGCTGTGGATTGGGAAGGCTGTGCGGATGATGATCCACTCCCGGTTTGTGTATGACTTTAATAGAACCGCCTGCGGCTATGATCTTCTGCTCAAACAGCGTTGTATTTTCTGAAACCGGAACGATACGATCCGCATCCCCTACCACATGCAGCATCGGGAAACCGCCTCTGGCGATTTGCTCAGCCAGATCAAGCGGATTTCCCTTAAAGGCAAGCGCTTCTTCATTGCTCGAAAAGCCAAAATCCTTTTTAAAGACTTCCCACAACGGTTGGCTACCGGGACTTTCCCTCTTTCCTCCCGGCCAGCTTTTCAGGTCCAGCACAGGAGCATCTGCATATATTGCGGCCACCCGCTCCGGATATTTTGCCGCCCAGCGGTAAATATATATTCCCCCGCGACTCATCCCTTCCATTACCGATTTCCCTGCGAGTCCCGAAGCTGTAAGCAGGTGGTAGAAGTTATCCCATAAAGATAACGCCTCATCATTCCCAAACAATTCTTCCACATCGCAATACGCTACATGGAAGCCTCTTTCAAGCAGGGCTATATCGGTCTGCGGTTCATGACCCCAGAAACGGGCGCGCCAGATCCAGGGATGACCCGGCGCCACCTCTTTGGGAACTACAACTTTAGCATTCCGGTTGTGGAAAGTAAAATCATAACCCTGAAATCCATAAAAATTGAATGGACGTGCTGTCCGGGGCAGAAACTTCAGGCGATCTGCCTGCGAGTCTGATCTCATCATGACCACTTCGCTGATCCTCCTGGCAATAACAGCAGCCCCGCCGGCAGAAGGATGTATCTTATCGGGAAAGAGCTGAGGTGAGTCAATCAACAGATTGTAGAGATTGATCACTTCACAACCTGTTTCGTATGCCACCTGCCGTACCATAGGTAAAATGCTGTCTGTGACTATACCGGCTGTAATGCCTGTTGTATCAGTTGAAAAAACAGGTACAGGCAGCAGCAGCACAATCCTCGGATGAACAGGCAACCCCCGGAAAGACATAATCAGCTCTTTGTAATCCTGTACGTATTCTTCCAGGAAAACCCGGTTTACAGGCTTACTGTCATTGGTACCCAGCATGATAAAGACCCAGTTTGGCTGAAAGTCAAGTGCCCGCCTGCGCTCTTCAGCATCCCAATAAGGAAGGTTCCCTTTACGCAAAAGGGTTGTACCGCTTTTGCCAAAATTGCGCACATCATATGTTTCTCCCAGCATGCTTCCCAGCTGCGCCGGATAGCTGTTTGTTTCACGGTCAGCGATCCCTGCCCCATAAGTAATGCTGTTGCCAACACAGGCAATACGAATTTTACTTTGGGAAAAACAATTGACGGTGGCCAACAGGACTCCAATCAGTATAATATAATTTCGTGTTTTCATTTTTCAACTTTAAAGTAATTTCTATTTTAACGAGCTGGATTTATATCGGGGAGCTGAGCCCTGGTCTGATCAGGAATTGAGTTATATGCTTCTTCAAATTGATCAATTTTCGGGGAAGCCTGCACCCAAACGGATCGCAATGCTAAAGGCATAGCCATATCAGTTTTACTAATTTGCGACACACGGATACAACTTAAAAAAAGTCAGACAGGGTCTGACTTCGGCACAAAAATATAGTATTATATATTAGAGCGATAATTTAGTTGGGTGGCAGGGAAGAGGTTAAATTAATCAGCGTCCTCTGGAGAAAAGAAAAAGTGTTTCGTGGAGACACGAACCATGCGATAAGTATTCTTTTTTAAAAAGAGCTGATCAATCCCTTTCTAATTTTCTAAAATCTCCTACACCTCTTTCGTCACCGGGTCGTACCAGTTCATAGCTGCCATCGCCATTCAGGTCAAGTACCTGTTCGGTAATAGGCCTCACCGGAACCTTTGATCCGGTGTACTGCAGGCCTGTTTTTCCTTTTATCTTACGATAGATCCTTCCGTCCCATCCGGCATCCTGGAGACTTATTATTACTTCCTTTTCACCATCATTATCAATATCCAAAGCCTGCAAACCAATGTGGCTGTTTATCCGTGGCTTAAAATCCGGGCCCAGGTCAAGGGGTTGCGGAGGCGACAGTACAGGCATTCCTTCCCGGTCGTTGCCCATATTGATCATATAATAAACCCCACCACCGGGATGAGGATCCAACTGAATACCTAACTGGTAGCTGATGCCGCCTACGATCAGGTCTTCACGCCCGTCTTCATTCAGATCAATACCTGCTGCTACTGCACGATTGTACATTTTGATCACTTTTCCCGACGAATCTTTTAAAGGACCTGAAGAGCGGAAAATAAATTCGTCCGGCTTCGAACGTGTGCGGTCATCTTTAAGAAGATAAAGAAGCCCCCTATCAGTAGCTGCAATGAGATGGTTATGACCCGATCCGTCAAAGTCCCATCGGTTTATCCTGTGATAACCCCATTCCGGCGATGCCTGCGGGTCGGTTTCCCCGTCAACGCGGAAGATCCCATTCTGATCCATAATTTTAAGGGAGTCTGTATAATGCAGCCTGATCCCGTCTTTTGTTTTTTCAACGGGTATCATGTTCCAGTACGTTCCTGTAAAATGAATGATATACCTTTTTCCACGGCTGTCTGTGAACATATCATTAAAAGCGTAGAATGAGCCTGTAACATCAGGGCCGCTGACCCAGTTGTGGAAAGTGAAATGAGGTACCCCCTTTTTCCATCCGTCGTTCCTGAGTATCGCTATATTATTGCCTGTCGTTAGCAGGAGGTCTTTCCTGCCTTTATTGTCAAACAGGCATATTTTAGAATGAAAATTTAATGTTGATTCGTCGAGTCCTGCGATCTTTATTTCACCCATATTCCTGAAAACAGGTTTGCGCTCGCGGAGAGGGTTGACTCTTTTTAGATAAAAGATCTGCTGAAGATTGTGACCTGCTATCACCAGCAATCCCGTTGCTCCCGACTGATCGGGATACATACTAAGTCTGGTTTCTGCTCCTTTAAAGAAATGTTTTTTTTCCTTTCCTGCGCCTAATAAAAAGGATTGTCCCTGTTCATCGTGTATTTTCTCCGCAGGTTTTACATAATCCAGCCCCAGGTCTTTCTGGTACTGTATGCCAAACCGCTGGCTGCTTTCTTCCTTGGTATATTTTATTCCCGAATAGGAGGGTTGTCCGCTTCCGTCTGACTGATCCGGAAGCCACCAGAGATTACCGGCAGAGTCGCCTATGATCAGGTCTTTGAATTTGTTGAAGAATGGCGAGGTATAGATCTTGGGGTATATGTAATTATAATATTGCGCGTCAATATATCCACCCAGGTCATCCACTTGGGGGTTATTGGGATTTTCATAAGGTATATTAAAAGGAAGACCGTTCACCGCATCATGCATGATGGCTTTATTGGATTTGTTGTAACGGATCCCGTCAGGGGTTTTGTTTCCGGGAAGAAGATAAAGAAAGCCATCTCCGTCGCCTGTAATCAGGTCTGTAATCCCGTCTTTATCCCAGTCAACCGGTTGAAACAGCAATATCCCTGCTGAGCCCATGAAATAAGGTTGCTTTAAAAGGCTTTCACCCGAAAAAGCACCCTGAGACCTGTAAGAGTATATTCCGTCCCAGATACGGCTTATCAAAAGATCCTGTGAAGGCTTACCTGGAGCCTGCACCATCTCCAGGTCCAATACCATTCCGAGCGATACCGGGCCATGATCCCATTTAAGTGTTGTGGCTGGTGCTGTTTTAAAATAATCTTTCGGTGTATCGAAGTCCTGGGATGTGGCCGGTATTGAAGGGGCAAGATGTAAGGATATAATAAAGAAAAACAGTTGGAAGGGCCTTTGACTGAGATTGAATATAAATTTGCGGAGCATGTTATCCTATTAATATATTATTTATAAAAATGCTGGAACTAATCAACAAATAGCATAGGTATATGCAGCGATCCCATTCTCACCGGACAAGGTGAGAGGAGAATGGTTTATAGTTTTATGATTCACCGTTTTATAGTTTGTTATCTCACGCCTGCCAGTAAGCGGGTTTGTGGTTTTTATCAGATCACTCCACTATTGCCTGTTCACTCCTTATCACTATATTCCTAACATCTTTTTTATATTTCCTACTCTTACAAGCTCCTCGTTTTTTCATCAGCTTGTTGATCCCTAATCGATCTGCATAATATAATACCCGATCCGGAGCATTTTCAGTGCCGATATAAACATGAGCATGGCTATCTATCTTTGGGTATTTCATTACTTCCTTCATCAGGCTTTCTTATCAGTGCACTTTCCTTGGAAGCAAATTCCATAAGACTATTACCCAACAACAATCCTGCTACCGAAGCAGCAGTATGGGTTACAAATTTTCGACGATTACTTCTGATCATAGATAACATTGATTAAAAGCCTGAATAGTACGGATTAAGTTTTAAACAGAATAATAACGGGAGATGTATTTCTATTTTTCCATAAACCAATTCCTGGGAATATGGAGGCTCCATACTTCACTGTTTAGCTTATATTTTGGCTCGGCTGCTCCGCCGGCTACCCATATCTTATCCCGGAATACAAAGGCCGAGTGTTCGTGCCTGCTCGACCAGCAGGTATCTGACCTGAATTCCGTCCAGTGCTTACCATCTTTTGAATACCATACATCGCCAAAATTGTGGTTCTGATCAGACCAGCCTCCAAGCACCCACATCCTGTCCCGGTATACTACTAAAGAAAACCACAGGCGAGGCCCCCATTGAGCAGCAGGGGTTACTTCAGTCCAATGCACTCCGTCTTCAGAGCACCATACATCATTGACAGCAACTGCCGGATCGGGGGCGCGCTGGCCGCCTCCCATGATCCATATCTTATTGTCGAAAACCACTGCCTGTGCATAAGCCCTTTTAGACCAACCCGCATTAGCCGTTTCTAATTTCCAGTGCTTACCGTCTGAAGACGACCAAACATCATTCATCATGGTGGTATCATTGTTGTGGTAAAAATCACTCGTACCGCCCAATACCCACATCTTACCTTTAAAAACAACAAATCCTGCGCCTAATCTCGGGCTCCAACCTGCATTGGGAGTAACCAGCTCCCATTTGGCTCCGTCGGTGGAAGACCATACTTTATTACTGCATTCACTGCCGGGAACCTTGCGTCCGCCCATGATCCACATCTTGTTTTTAAAAGACAGCGATACAGGCAGATCGCCCTGAACCCACGGTGCGGTTTCTATGGTACGAACCCAGTTCTTCCCATCCAAAGATTTCCATACATCCAGGAAGTTAGGCGTTTGGGGGGTATCCCAACCACCCAGGATCCACATAGCATTTTTGTAAACAAATTCTCCCTGTGAATCCCTGGGTCGCCAGGGAGCCTCATTAGTTTCCTGCACCCAATTGATATTTTTCTGCTGTGCAAATACCGGTAGCTGCATCAACATGAATATAAAAGCAAGTGCTGTTACCTGTTTCATGGGTTGTTTAAATTTTTCCAAAGTAAATTGTATCCATCGTTTCCATTTTAATTTAACGAATAGCAGCTTATATAATATCTACTATTTTATCATTTACGTACCCGCTTTACCACCTGGTGAACCCCTTTTGAGATACGATCTTCCACA
>CAZREP010000183.1:0-9840 GCA_964599035.1 uncultured Terrimonas sp.
CAGGCCCTTCCTGTAGCCGTTGGTCAAAACAGCCGCTACAGGGAACTGCTCTACGACGGCTTTGAAGACTATGATTTCAGGAACGAAGCCTGTGAGCCGCTTTGCGAAGCAGAACGCGAATTTGACTTTGTAAAAGACCAGCCGGGCGTAGCTACAGACAGCACCCAAAGCCATAGCGGCCGTTACAGCATAAAAATAAACGCCGGATCAGAATCCCTGCTTACTGCCGCAGTAAGCCCCCCAGATACCGCGCTGCCCGCTGTTTTAATGCAGGTAGACTCGGTGCCGGTTTTTACCCGCCGGGTGATCGGCGCCGGTACCGGGCTGGTGGGAATATACAACCAGTCTTCATTCCAGGCCGGTGAAGCAGGATGCTACGGCGGCGGGGTAAACGATTACTACAATCCCGAGCCTTCACTTGATCTGAGCTGGGAATATTCCACTCCCATTCCCAACCTTTGCGGGGCGGGGGCATATACCGTTAAAATAATCGGAAAGATCCAGGCTAAAACTACCGGTGATTATACTTTTTACCTCACTACGAACGGGGGGAGTTCTTACCTCACCATAGGAGGCTCCTCATATCTCTTTGGCGGTATCGGTGAGACTTCAATGGAAATCCCGCTGGATGCGGGAACTCTATACCCGATTGTGATCTATAGTCTGCATAATCCGGGTGAGCAGTTCAGGCTCAAGCTCCAGTGGTCGTCTGAAGCTTCCGGTGTTAATAAGGAAGTCATTCCGGTGAACTTCCTTTACCCGCCCCAAACGCCCGGGGCTCCGCCGCAGTCGTTTGAAATGGATATCCAGACCTACTGCGTGGAATTTAAAAACGTGAAGGCTGAACATATTATACGTCCAAAGTTTTCACCGGTGCAGGGGCAGGGCATAGTGGTAAGCGCCTGGGTAAAAATGGATGGAACGGATTGTGATACAGCGCCTGTGCTTACCGACGCGCTTAAGGCAGTATTTAAGCAGGGCGGCAGTGTTATTGATGAGTTTTTTCTTGAAAAGACGGGCGTACGTATTGAAGGCTGGCAGCGCTATGAAAAGATGATGACTGTTCCTCCAACCGCCACGCAGATATTGCTGAGTCTGAAAGGTACGCAGGGCAAAACCATTTACGTGGATGATGTGCGCGTGCAGCCCTACAACAGCAGTGTAAGATCCTTTGCCTACGACGCCGCAAGCCTGCGGCTGATGGCCGAGCTGGATGAAAATAACTATGCCACATTTTATGAATATGATGACGACGGAACGCTGATCAGGGTGAAAAAGGAAACCGAAAGAGGCATACAAACGATCAAAGAAACAAGGAGCGCGCTGACGAGGGAATGACGCGGTCGGCACCCGACGAAGGAGGGTCAGACCGCAGGGTTAATTTGAAAATTTGAAAGTGTGAAAATTTGAAAATGTAGCGGTCGGCACGCGACGGAAGGAGCGTCAGACCGCGGGGATCGCAGCCCTGCAATCTGCACCCTGTAACCTATATCGCGTTGCGCCTTTGCTCCGTTGCGAGCTCTGCGTGAAACTGTATATGTGAAAATGTGGCAATTTGAAAATGGAGGTAGGTTGAAAACAATGATTGCTGCCTTGCACCCTGTAACCTGAAACAAACCTTATACAACATGATACGCTATTCAAAACAAATCTTTACCGCCCCGATCCTCTGTTGCCTTATGCTTTTGGGAAAAGCGCAAACGATCATACCCGGAACAGAGATCATGGAGATGGTACAGCTTGCCGAAAGCTACCGCTATGCCAAAGACCTGAGCTTCAATGTAGACATCAGCTATACCGACAGCCTCGATACGGATACCACCATTGAGCAGATGAATGCCTGCTACAAGCTGCACAGCGGGTATTACTATACGTATATAGACAGCACCGAAATTGTTCAGGGACCCCGCTACAGCCTGAGGATAAGCCATACCGACAGCATAATATCCATCCGCGACCGCCAGGCCTACCCCGATGTGATGAACATGCCGGTTACCGATACCCTGTACTGGAAAACCTTTACGCAGAACATGGCTGTTACCAATATCAATGACTCTGTGAGAATGCTGAAAATATATTTTAAACCGGGAGCCCTGTACAGCAGCTACGAAGTAAGGTATGATTTCAAAAAATATCGTATGCAGCAGGCAAAGGCCTATATGCCCGCCGACCTGCCGGGCACAGACCCTGACCTGTTTCCCAGCGGCAAGGCGCTTATTACCTTCACATTTTCAGGCTACGATACTTCCCCGCTCAACGCCGGCTGGTTCAACGAAGATAAGTATATCCGGTTCCAGGACGGACAGTTCCAGCCCAAAGCGCCCTATACGGGTTATTTCATCGAAACCAATATTACACAATAATAATTTCAGCCAGGCTCATGAAAGCATCTTCACATACCATCAGCCCAACCCGGCAAAGGAACCGGGCTTGCAGCAAAAAAGAAAGCTGCCGCCGGTTATGGACAACCATCATTCTGGCAGCCTGCTTTATAGGATACAGCAGCGCTTTACAGGCACAGCAGCCCGTTACCTATAAGCAGGAACTGGATGGAGCAGCAGGTGAGCTGGCTAAAGACAGCAGCAGAACGGTGATTGATTCGGTGCTTGTTAACCCCGGGGCCTTTCCGCCGGTTGATACGCTGGCGCCCTATACGATCTCCAATATGATCGTGTTCCATATTAACGAGTCGTCTCCCAGGATGCTTCCCGACTCCCTCAAAGCGGAGCTGACCATAAAGGTATATTTCACCAATGAGAACAACGTATCGGATTCCACCCCGGAAAAAAAGCTCAATATCAATTACTATAAAAACGGCATCTATAACAACAAGGCCGTTTATTATTTCGGCGGTGCAAAGTCGGTGACCGTAAAGGTGATCGACATCCAGGCAGACTATCCGGCGCTGGCCGTTATCCTGCCCCTGCTGAAGGTAGAGAACCGGATGGTGGTGCAGCGGACATTCGATATGGATTGCAACAACGATGCCATCACTTCCGTATCGCACAATACAGCCACGGTTTCCACCAAAGGAGAGCTGCAGGTTTCCTGGCCCAGCCTTAATGCCGCCCGGGAATACGACCTGGAATGGACCTTTATTGACCAGTCGGCTTTAGACGCGGGGTGGTACAACAGCGGCGGATCGCCGGATCCCGGAAAGCTGTTCCGCAACAATGCCACCAGGGTTACCATACAGGATAACAACTATCATATTCCCCTGTTGTATGAAGGCGATGGCAGGCTCTTTTACCGCGTAAGGGCAGCGCAAACCACCGCTGATAAGGAAAGGAAAGTAACCGCCTGGAGCTCCGGCTTTACCGCACAGGGAGGCCTGGGCGAATATGTGTTCAGCGGGCACGAGCGCTCCCTGAACTGGCAGGCTTCCACCTCCTTTGCCGAAGAGGGCAAACGCAAAAGCGTGGTGCAATACTTCGACGGCACCCTGCGCAACAGGCAAACCGTAACCAAAGACAATACCACCGATACCACCCTGGTAGCGGAAACCTTCTACGACAAGCAGGGCAGGGCTGTGATACAGGTGCTGCCTGCACCTACCCTCAGCTCCCTTATCGGCTATACCCCTCTTTTTAACCAGGTAAGGGTAAGCGGAGCTACCGTTGAGAATACCCCGGCCGTATACGATACGCTTAACACAGCGGCAGACTATTGTGAATTTGCCACGCCTCCTCTTGATTCCGTTTCAGGTGCTGCTCAGTATTATTCCTATAACAATCCCTATAGGACCAACTCCATTCATAAATTTATCCCGCAGGCCAAAGGCTATCCCTTCAGCGAAGTAAAATACATGCAGGACAATACCGGGCGCATCGCCAGCCAGGGAGGTGTGGGACAGAAGTTCCAGTTGGGTTCCGGTCATGAAACCAGGTATTATTATGGCACGCCGCTGCAGTCGGAGCTCGACGCCCTCTTCGGCACGGAAGCCGGCATTGCCTCACATTACCAGAAGAACATGGTACGCGACGCCAACGGCCAATACAGCGTGTCGTATGTAGATATGCACGGCAGAACCGTAGCCACCGCCCTTGCCGGCGCCACACCTAACGGCATGCAGGCCCTGCCTTCTTACAGAGACTCCATCCAGACCGATAACCTGCTCACACCCGTGAACAATGTCATTAAAGGCAATACCATCACCTCTGTTTCCACCCTGCTGGTAACCCAGGCCGGTGTGGATTCCTTCTTTTACAAGCTCAATGCAGCAAGCCTGCAGCTCAGCGATAAGGACGCAGTGGAGATCTGCTATGATTGCCTGTACGACCTGGAGATCACCATTGCCGATGACTGCAATAACCAGCACCTGCCCGGGGCAACATTATTTGTTTACCGCGACAGCAATATGCGGGTGCAATCTCCTGTTTATGATACTACCTGCGCTGTTGCCGATAGCTTTGAGGTGAAGATTGGCATAAACCTGCCGGAAGGCAGCTATGTGGTAACCAAAAAGCTCACCCTGCGTGCCGATGCGCTGGCTTATTACCGCGACAGTCTCTATGCGCCACATCACACGGTGCAGACCAGGGAAGATATCATAGCCGAACAGCTCAGCCGCATCAGGGAGCAGAGGGGCAACGACTGCGCGCAGGAAGACGATCCCTGGTATATGTACCAGCAATACCGCGACCAGATGCTGCTCGACATGACGCCGCCCTTTGGCCAGTATGCCGGCTACCCCGGCAATAAAAGCCGGCCATCCATTTTCAATATGCAGGAAATGCAACCCCTGTACAGCACGGTAAGCTACCCCTACGGCAGCGGATCGCCCGACCCCGCCACACTGTTGCCGGAGCAGTTCCTGTATAATTTCAAGCCGGACTGGGCAGAATCGCTGCTTTCCCTGCACCCCGAATACTGCATGCTGCAGGGCTATGAGCAGTTCAAACCTGCCTTTCACTGGGATGCGGATTTTGAAACCACCGATACTTACCAGCAGGCGCTGGACAAAGGCTACCTCAATCCCACTAACCTGGTCTCCCTGCCGGCTTCGGGCTTTGGCAACGGCAACGATTCGATGTTTTACGGCGGCGCCAACAGCGCCTCCAAAACCTGGCTCAACGACAGCCTCGTCAGCTATAAAGTGATAGACGGAAAAACCTACAGCCTGTGGGCCGCTGCCAGCATCATGGGGCATTGCGATCCCACCGATGAAACCTGTGTGAACAGCTTTTACAACACCCCCGCCAACACTTTTAACCCCGGTGTAATGGGCTGTGAAGGAGAGCTGGACATGGCCTGGCGCTTTTTCCGCAACGAATACCTCCGCCTCAAGCACAAGCGGATAGACGATATGGTGCGCAGCGTTTGCCACCCGGTGATCTCCGACAACGCAATCCCGGTATTTTTAAGTGAAGCCGACGCCATTGCCATGGCGGGAGACCTGCTGAGCAGCAACCCCGCCACCGCGCAACAGGCTGCCGCCGACAGCCTCAACAGCATGGCCGAAAGGGCCTGCCTGGCCTACGCCCAAACCTGGTGGCAGCAGCTGGAAACCTGCCAGTATTCCCCCGAAGACTCCGCTATCATTATCTCCCGCCTGGTAGCCGTGTGCAAAGAGGGCAGCGACTCCACCCATCCTTTCGGGGCAAGCAGCGTGCGGCCGGAGAGCAATTATGAGTACCGCAGCTTCGACGAGGTGATCACGCAATACAATGCAGGCATCAGCAAGCCGAACAATGCAGCCTGTAATGCCTACCTTATTGACGCGCCCGCTCCTTACAACAAGCCGGTGCTGGCAACAGAGCAGCAGCTGTATACCAGGCCCGATGCCTGCACCTGCGAAAAAATAACGGCGCTGCACGATCAGTACAACAGCTCCACCGGCTACAGCAGCTTCAGCGACTATGTGCAAAAAACATTGCATACTTCTATCAGCCAGGGCTCATTAGACAGCCTGCTCAACCTGTGCAACGGCAATATTGAATGCCGTTATATCGCAAAGCCCCTTACCCTGCCCCCGGCCCTGCAGTGCACCACCGGTTATGATGTATGCGCGGATTGTGACTCCGTTACTACCCTTTACAATATATTCAAAGAAAAATTTCCATATACAATACCATCATATGAGGAGCCTGATGAACAACAGCAAAAACAGAACCGCTTGTTCAGCAATTTTATGAATGCTAATTTAGGGTTCAATAAGAGTGCCGGCGAATATCTCCAGTTTATGGATAGTTGTTCTCTGCAACAACTCAGGTTTGCAGATACCCTTATTATTCCTGCTACAGGAGTACAAAAACCTTTAAATATCTCCTGCGAGCAACTAATCAGAACGTACAATAACTTTCTTGTTGATTTTCCCCATCCGGAAAGGGGAGCCCGGGTACAAATATATGTAGAAGACCCTGGCGGAATTAGCTTAATGGAACCTCAAAATACTACTGCGTTTGAACAACAGTTTTTGACCTTTCCTGATACGCCAGATAGTCTCCAAAGTAAATCGAAATCCATTCCCGGATCGCCTTCCCAAATACAATTCGTTGCTGAACCAACAGGATATTGGACCGATACGTTTCTGGTTTGTAAGTCTTTATTTGAATGGTATTTCTCTTCACACCTTGATCTCTCCGGCTATAACTATGATGTATATATGGACTGGCTGGCAAATGAATGCGGTATAAAAATCCGGCAAACACCATGCGGCAGCCAGGTTGCGGTTAGATGTGATACGCTGCAACAGGTGTTAAACCGGTTTAACAGTGAATATAGCGGTATTCCAGGCAACCAGATTACCGAAACTATTGCTATACCCGCTCATAAAGTGATCCATATAGGCCGTTACTTTGCCAGCATATATTCTGAAGGCAGCTCTTATTCCAATTACGCATTGGCATCACATACATGGACTGACGGCGGGATATGGCAAAACCTTAGAGATAATGTCAATTTCAATTTGAGGCTGCTTCCTGATAGCGCCACGATAAACAGTGCATCTTTAAACCTTTTTGCAAAGCCCGACCATTTAGAAGTTTTCCCACAGGAAGGCGCTCATTTCCGTTACTGGGAAGATATAGTGTATGGCATATTTGAACGGTTTAACAACATTGTTGTGCCTGGTCAAACCACATGGTCAACACTTCCAACTGTCGATACCCTACATAGACTATTTCTTGCACCTATTACAGTTGATAATGGAAATGGAGTTTACGGTAATCATATCTACAGCGATGAAGATTATCTGAACCAGGTATGTACCGACCTGGTAACCGATATGTATGAAAAAGCAACCGTTTACAATGTGAACTTTGGACTTCAGTTCAGATTAAATATAGAAGATGTATTTAGCTATAAAGCAATGGTTTTTTGGGGAAGCGGACCTAATATACCGGCAGGAAAAGAGCCTTACCTTTCTGTAAACTATACCGCTCCCAAATGTGATGTATTTACCGCATTCGTAAATAATTCACTGGGCACTCATATGACAGCCCAGGAGGTAATGAATTTATATTCTTTATGCGAAATCAATACAGGATTGTGCAATCAAAGCATATTGGGTCCGCAAAGCCAATTGCTCCTCTGCGGCAAGAACGAGCCTGTTTCTCCCGCGCTCAGCTATGAGCAGGTGTACGACCCGCCCTGCTCCGACAGCTCCACCCTGGCCTTTAATTCGGGAACGGAGATCTTTACTATGTACAAAGATTCGCTGAACCATGTTTTCGACAGCCTCTACACCGCCAGGTGCCTTGGTGCGGCCGCCCTCGAACAGTTCAGCGTTAAGCGCAATGTAAGCGAGTACCATTATACCTTATACTATTACGACCAGGCGGGTAACCTCGTAAAAACCATCCCGCCCGAAGGGGTACACCCTATCCGCCGGCAGGGATGGCTGGACACCGTGGCGCTCAAAAGAGCCGCAGGCGAGCGCTGGGTGAACGGCCATACCATGCCCACGGTATACCGCTACAACAGCCTCAACCAGGTGGTGAGCAGCCAAACGCCCGACGCAGGCAAGAGCAGCAACTGGTACGACCGGCTGGGCAGGCTTGCCATTAGCCAGAATGCGCAGCAGAAATTAGATGACAAATACAGCTATACCATCTACGATACCCTGGGCAGGATCACCGAGGTGGGACAGAAGCCGCAGTCCACACCCATGACCGACGCCATAAGCCGCAGCCCCGGCGACCTTGCCGACTGGCTCTTCTACAACAACAACGGGGCCAACGGCGCAGAGATGGTGACCCAAACCGTGTACGACCTGCCCGGCATAGACGCCACCGGATGCGTTGCAGCGCTGCGCTTTACCCAAAAGCCCCATACCCTCCGCAACCGCGTAAGCTATACCCGCTACTATGAAAAGCCGTCGTACTACAACGGCGGCAACGGCAGGTACTATATCAGCGGGCAGAGCTACACCACCGGCATAGACTACAGCTACGATATCCACGGCAACGTAGATACCATGCGTAACCTCTACGGCAGCCTGCAGTACGGCCCCATGGCACACCACGGCTACAATGCCTGCAAAACCATTGCCTATACCTATGATCTCATCAGCGGCAAGGTAAACGAAGTGCATTACAACCCCGGACAGAACGACGAGTTTTACCACCGCTACGAATACGACGCAGAGAACCGCCTCACCGATGTGTACACCACCGACAACAAACTCTTCATCAAACAGCAGGGGCTCGAAGAGCATGATGCCTTTTACACCTACTACCGCCATGGCCCCCTGGCGCGCGTGGTGCTGGGTCAGCAGCAGGTGCAGGGCGTTGATTATGCCTATACCCTGCAGGGATGGCTCAAGGGTATTAACAAAAGCAACGGGTCTTATCTTTACGATATGGGAGGGGATCTCAGGGGCGCTGCATTGGATGCCTACGGCTATACCCTCTACTACTACGACGGCGATTACGCTCCCATCAACTTCAGCATAAGACAGCCTTTTGCTGAATACAAAGCCTATATGCAATCCCTGTACCCGGGACAATACCGGCAACTGTTCAACGGCAACATCAGCGCCACAGCCACCAGCATTCCCACCAGGTTCCTCAGCCAGCTCTATCACTACCGCTACGACCAGCTTAACCGGCTGGCGGATATGGATGTGTACCTGGGCTTAACTCCCGAAAACAACTGGAGCACCCTGGAGCATACGGAGACATTCAAAGAACGTTACAGCTACGACGGTAACGGCAACATCAAAACCGTGCTGCGCAACGGGCATTTAAGCGCCAACCCGCTGATGGACAGCCTCACCTATATGTACACCCCCGGCACCAACCGGCTGGATCATATCCGCGACAAGCACTTCGGCAGCACCGCCCACAACAGCAACTACAATGTGAACAGGGATATCAAAGACCAGGTGGCAGGCAATTATGCCTACGACGCCACCGGCAATGTACAGAGCGCCAAATGGATGGGCGACGATACCATCCGCTGGAACATTTACGGCAAGGTAACCGAAGTGGTAAAGCGCTCCCTGGCAGGGGTTACCAGCCGCTTCATGCATTATTATTACGATCCTTCCGGCAACCGGGTGGGACAGGCTATCCAGCACAATACCGGGCCTTCGGCTTACTTTAATTACCTGTGGTATGTACGGGACGCCCAGGGGAATGTGCTTGCGGTATACAAGCTCAACAATGCTGCCGGTCCTTCTTCTGCCGGGCTGAAGCTCGCCGAGCAGTACATCTACGGCAGCAGCCGGCTGGGCATGATGAACTACAGCCAGGATGTAGACGCCGATAAGGTTACCGCCGTGGAAGAACGCAACCTGGGAGATACTTATTTGCTTAACTTTACAAGAGGAAAGAAGCTCTTTGAACTGACGAACCATTTGGGCAGCATACTGGCAACGGTAGACGATACACGCTGGGG
>CAZREP010000184.1:0-9807 GCA_964599035.1 uncultured Terrimonas sp.
GAAGCCGGCTCCCAGTCCCACCGGGTTGGAAAAATGAAGCGGGGTATACCGGGTGCGGAAAGCTGTTGCTAAGCGGGTGTCGGGGGAAGGAGCAAAACATCTTTTTATATATATGCGGATCCATGGTATGCTGCAGAGGATCTTTAGTACGTTCATGGAAAAATAATGCACCCTCTCGGGAGGAAAAAGAAAGAGTAACCTGCGCAGAAGTGTATACATATCCGGCACGAAGTTAACAAATGCATTATAAATAAAATTGGGCGTATTTACCTTGGGTGCATTTCAAATTGTCGTCGGTTGGTGGGGACACCAACCGGAGCGGGCCTGCCGTGGGCGGTGTCTCCATCGCCCACATGAAGCAAAGCGATGCGACAATTTGAAATGCACCCATTTACCTTCGGTGGGAACTATTTGTTCGGGGATATGGTTACCGTGCAGGTAAGATCAAAAATGGTTTTACGATAATGTTGTAATGGACCGTTATTTTCCTGCTGGTTGTATATCAGATCTTTTATTACTTTTCGTCCTTTGAATAATCACAGTTTGCTTTTGATAGTTAACCAGTTCTTTCCGGTAGCTTGGTTGGTAAGGGAGGAACAATTATCTTTGAATTATAAAGTTGCATAAACAACTAAACTTGATATCATGCAGGATGCATATATAGTAGCAGGCTTTCGTACAGCGGTAGGAAAATCCAGGCGCGGGGGATTCCGGTTTACCAGGCCGGATGATCTGGCCATAGAAGTGATCCGGAATGTAGTGGCTTCCGTTCCGCAATTAGAGGCAAAAAGGATAGACGACGTTATTGTGGGAAATGCTGTTCCCGAGGCAGAGCAGGGTTTGCAGGTAGGCAGGATCATTGCTGCCAGGGCGTTGGGCATTGAGGTGCCGGGAATGACGATCAACCGCTATTGCGCTTCGGGGTTGGAAGCTATTGCCATTGCCACGGCAAAGATCCGCACAGGCATGGCAACATGTATCGTTGCCGGGGGTACTGAAAGCATGAGCCTTGTGCCAACGGCAGGATGGAAAACCGTTCCTGCTTATTCTATCGCTAAGGATGAGCCGGACTATTACCTGAGCATGGGGCTTACGGCCGAAGCAGTTGCCAAAGAGTACCAGGTGAGCCGTGAAGACCAGGATCGTTTTTCCTACCAGTCGCACCAGAAGGCTATTAATGCCATTCAAAACGGCTATTTCAAAAGTGGCATACTGCCCGTAACGGTGGAAGACATATATATAGATGCGGCAGGAAAAAAACAAAGCAGGAGCTATGTAATGGATACGGATGAAGGACCCCGGAAGGATACCTCTGTTGAAGCGCTGGCGAAACTAAAGCCTGTTTTTGCCGCCGGCGGGTCGGTAACTGCCGGTAATTCTTCCCAAACCAGCGATGGTGCTGCTTTTGTAATAGTGATGGGCGAAAGTATGGTGAAAGAGCTGGGGCTGAAGCCCTGGGCAAGATTGGTAGCCTGTGCGTCGGCGGGGGTTCATCCCCGTATCATGGGTGTTGGACCAATTGAGGCGGTACCCAAAGCGCTGAAGCAGGCGGGCATGTCTTTACAGGATATTGGCCTGGTTGAATTAAATGAAGCGTTTGCATCACAATCCCTTGCCGTGATCCGTAAGCTGGAGATCAACCCCGATATTGTAAATATAAACGGGGGAGCCATTGCATTGGGGCATCCTTTGGGCTGTACGGGCTGTAAGCTTACCATACAGATCACGAATGATATGAAAAGGCTGAATAAAAAATATGGTATTGTTACTGCCTGTGTGGGCGGGGGACAGGGGATAGCGGGGATCATCGAAAACATTAGCTAAATATCACCTTCCGGATAATAAAACGGCATGATTTTATGTTTTACACCCGGGGTTTTGCCCCGGGTTTTTTATGCCCGCACCTCATTGGTAATATTACTAAGGTGTTTTACCCGTTAGAGAGAGAACAGATCGGCATCCGTACAGCAAAGCCTTCACGGGCTGCTCAATACGGGTGCGATCACTCGTTAATTCAATATTCATGATCCTATGAACAGAAGAGCTTTTTTAACCGCTTCCGGCACAAAAAAGAAGAGTCCTGCTGCCAGGGCTGTGATCACAGGGCGTACGAGCAGTGGCATTGCTCCTTATACAGGTCCCTGGACCACAAATGAAGTAACGCATCTCCTTAAGCGCACCATGTTTGGGGCCAGGCCCGCTGATACCCTTTATTTTTCAGGCAAAACGATGGACGAGGCGGTGGATGAGCTATTGCATATTACGTCTCCCTTACCGGATCCGCCGGTTAAGGAATATGATACTGCAGAGGCGCTGGTTCCCGACAGTAACGTTGCTGCCGGCACTACGTGGATAAATGACTTTAATGAGGATGATAAGATCGGGTGGTTACGAAAGCAATCCTTAAAGAAATGGTGGATAGGGGTTATGCTGAACGAGCCACGGAATATCCGGGAAAAAATGACATGGTTCTGGCATAACCATTTTGCCACGGAGATGGCATCTACCCTCAATGCCAGGTATGCATACAAGCATCATACCTTGTTACGTACCCACGCGCTCGGCAATTTTAAGAGCCTGGCCAGGGCAATATCGGTTGATCCCCTCATGCTGGTATATCAGAACGGTGAGCAGAACCAGAAAGGGGCACCCGACGAAAATTTTGCAAGAGAGCTGCAGGAACTTTTTACATTGGGTAAAGAAAATAATCCTAATTATACAGAAGAAGATGTGAAAGCTGCAGCCAGGGTGTTGACGGGCTGGAGGAACGATCCTGAAACCAGTGTCTCCTATTTTGATCCGGAAAGACACGACACGGGCAATAAAACCTTTTCTTCTTTCTATGGTCATAAAACTATAGCAGGCAGGGCCGGCAGTACCGCCGGCGACGAGGAATTGGACGAGCTGATAGATATGATCTTTAGTAAGGGACAGGAGGCGTCGGAATATATTGTTAAGGAATTGTACCGCTGGTTTGTATACTATGAGATTGATGATGCGGCGGACGCCAACGTGATCAAGCCGCTTGCTTTAATGCTGCGCAATTCCAATTGGGAAATAAAGCCCGTGCTGACCACGCTGCTGAAAAGCGAGCATTTTTTTGACCCGCTTAATCAGGGTTGTCTTATTAAAAGTCCCGTGGATTTTGTTGCCGGGCTTTGCCGGGAGTTTGACGTACAGCTTCCGGATAGTGCAGATTATATGGCGTGGTATTCAACCCTGGATGGGCTGCTGTACCAGCTTGAATTGTTACAGCAATCACCTGGGGATCCGCCAAGCGTATCCGGTTGGCCTGCCTATTACCAGATACCGCTTTTCCATGAACTGTGGATCAATAATGATACCTATCCCAGGCGTACACAGTTTACCGACATTATGGTCTACAACGGATTTATGCGCTCTGGTTTTGAATTGAAGATAGACAGCATTGCATTTGCGAGATCGTTAAGTAACCCGGGCGATCCTGATGCGTTAGTGAATGATTCCCTCTCTATCCTGTACCGGATATCCCTTTCGGATACCGCAAAGGAGCAGTTGAAACGGGATATCCTGCTCACGGGGCAAACCAATGATTATTACTGGACCAATGCATGGAATACCTACATCGCCAATCCCGGCGATATGATGGCTTATCAAACCGTTTATACGCGGCTTAGCGAATTATACCGGTATCTGCTGGCGCTGCCGGAATACCAGCTATCGTAATAATGACTTATCAGATCCGTGGTATCCCCGAAACCCATTCGGGAGCTACTAAAAAATAAAAAAATGCAGATGAAAAGGAGAGATTTTTTACGCCATACCGTACCGGCTGCTATTTTGCCCGCTTTCGTTAATGGCCAAACGGTAACCGCGCTATCGCCTTCACCTTTGCTGAATGCGCTTACCAATTTCACTACGGAAACAGATCACGTGCTGGTGATCATCCAGATGAATGGAGGCAATGACGGGCTGAACATGGTTATTCCCCGCGACAATTATTCCGGTTATTTTAATGCCAGGAGCAATATCGCTATTCCGGAATCAAAAATACTGCGGTTGCAGGGAAATGATAAAACAGGATTACATCCTGCAATGACGGGGATCCAGGAGCTGTATAACAATGGCAAGGCTGCCATTGTTCAGGCGGCAGGTTATCCCGATCCTAACCTGTCTCATTTCCGGTCTACCGACATCTGGATGAGTGGTTCTGACAGCGGGGAAGTAGTTGATACGGGGTGGGTGGGCCGCTATTTGAATTACGAGTTTCCCAACTTCCCCAACGGCTATCCTAATGCCATCATGCCCGATCCGCCGGCGATACAGATAGGGGCGGTATCATCGCTGGTATTTCACGGTCCGTCTATGGGAATGTCGATGAGCATTACCAATCCTGCTTCTTTTTACAGGATAGTGGACGATGTGCAGGATCCCGCGCCGCCTACACGTGCGGGAAGAGAGCTGACCTATGTGCGTGAAATTGCCCGGCAAACCGGGCTCTTTGCGAATTCGGTAAAGCAGGCTGCTTCCAATACGGTGCAACAGCTTCCCTATCCTGAGAACAACAGGCTGGCAGACCAGTTAAAGATAGTGGCCCGTCTTATTAAAGGAGGATTAAAAACGCGGGTATACATGGTAAGCTACAACGGGTTTGACACCCATTCTATGCAAACCGACCAGGCAGATCCTACCATCGGCAAGCACGCCGACCTGCTGAAAGAGCTTTCAGACAGCGTAAAAGCGTTCCAGGATGATCTTGCGTTCCTGGGTATTGAAGACCGGGTGATCTCTTTTACTTTTTCCGAGTTCGGACGCCGGATAAAGTCTAATTTCAGCATCGGTACCGATCACGGGGTGGCTGCCCCTATGCTGGTGTTCGGAAGCAAAGTGCAAAACGGCATCTTAGGTAAAAATCCTGATATACCTGCGGGGATTTCTGTCAATGATAATATCCCTCATCAATACGATTACCGCAGTGTATACGCCTCCATCCTGGAACAGTGGTTTTGTGCCGACAATGTTGCGCTCCAGACGGTGTTGCTGAAAAACTTCCAGTCGCTGCCGCTTATACAGGGTAGTGCCTGCTCTGGTATAAAGGATCTCAATGAAAAGGAGGAGCTGAGCCTGATCTCCAATTATCCCAATCCATTTACAACTCAAACCCGTATTAAATATATCACACAAAGCGGACATGTGCTTATACAGGTTATTGACAGTATGGGCAGGGTGGTAAGGATACTGGTGGATGAAATACAGGAGGGGAACACCCATACCTTATCGTTCGACAGCACAGGACTTGCTGCAGGTGTGTATTATCTTCGTCTTCAGAATGGCCCCCTGCAGCAGGTAAGACCTATACTGAAGATGAAATAGTGCTGGTTTAGAAAAAGACACCAAAAGATACGCCAGTTCATCCCGGTTGGGTTACTGCCAACCGGTAACGATTTGAGTTCTTCCGCTTTTGGACTTTTTTGTCTTATATTTACTGCACGTGTATATAAAATAACAGGGGCAGCTTATTTTAAACTGTTATTTTTAAGAAGGCGTTAAGCTACGAATCAATACCTTCAATTGAATTTTTCTGAATTAACAATATGAGAGGACTCATAACTGCATTGTACCTATTGTTTTGTTCTTTTCTTTTTCAGGAAGTTTTTGCGCAGGAAGATACCGCCAGTTTAAAAGCATTATACGACAGGGTCCTTGACTTTAACAGCGCCAAAGCGGATTCCGTTCTGTATTATGCCCGTTATATTGAGAAAGAGGCCCAGAGGCTGGATTTTGATAAGGGAGCAGTACTGTCGTTAAGGCTTAAAGGCATTTACAGGGAGTTCAGAGAGGAATACGATTCGGCTATTAATTATTATTACCAGGCCCTGGAACAGGCAAGGATGTTAAAAACTAGAGAATACGAATCCTCTGCCCTGAGTGATCTTGCCATGGCTTATAACAATATTGATCAGCCCCGGAAGGCAAGAGACCTTTTTAAGGAAGCTTTTCATGTAGCCACGGTACGAAAAGAAATATTTTCCATTTTTATAAACAGCTCCAATCTTGGTTCCATTTACAACCGTTTGGGTTATCCCGACAGCGCCCTGTTGTTCCTGGAACAGGCCGAGCGTATTGCAAAGGAACATAAACTTGATACTGATCTGCATTCCGTATATAATAATATCGGTAACGCATGGTTCTACAAAAAGCAGTGGGATAAAGCGCTTCATTTTTTCAAGCTTAATTATAACGATAATGTTGCCAGCGGGAATAGGGAGATGCTGTGGTACGACTGTTTGAACATAGGGGATGTATACATTGAAAAAAGGAACTTTGATTCGGCGCGAGAATACATTGACCTCTCCTTCCAACTGGCAAAATCGCAGGGATCGAAGCACAAAGAAGCCGATGTGGATCTTTTATATTCGAAATATTTTGCGGCAGGTGGGGATTACAAATCTGCATACCAGTATTTCAGGGACTGGTACAACTTAGATACGGCGCTTGTAAACCAGCGTACTTTGCAAACCGTGGCCCGCCTGCAGGAGAAATACAACCTGAAGCAAAAAGAGCAGCAGAATACCCTGCTGGGGCTTGAAATAGCCAGGCAGAAGCTCGAAAAGAGGAATATCTTTTTACTGGCATTAGGGATAGCTGCACTGGCTGTTTCCGCTTTTATCAGCCTGTTGCTTATACGGCGAAAAAACGGGCTGCTGAGAAAGCAGAATGAGCTCATCCAACGGCAGAACGGTAAGCTGGCACAGTTCAATGCTGAGAAAAACTCCCTTATCAGTGTGGTATCACACGATCTGAACGGTCCCTTTACCAGTATAAAGATGTGGAGCCAGATCTTATTGTCGGATGTTTCCAATTTTACGGCCGACCAGAAAAAAGCATTGTACCGTATTCAGTCTTCTGCAGATAACGGGGAATTGCTGATAAGAGATATGCTTTATATCGAAAAGGAGGAGATCAAGCACCACACTTTAAACCTGGAGGAACTGGATGTAAATGCGTTCTTAGACGATATCGTGCATACCTACCAGCCACAGGCGCAGCAAAAGGAAATTATAATACATTATGCTCCTAAAGCAAGCCCTGTGCTGTTTATAAGCGACCGCTATATTATAAGCCGCATATGCGAGAACCTCCTGAGCAATGCTATTAAATTTACGCCTCGCGGCAAAAACATATGGGTGAACCTGGTAGATACAACAGATGCCATTCATATAGTGGTGGAAGACGAGGGAGTGGGCATAGCCAAAGAGGATATTCCGTATCTCTTTTCCAAATACCGGAAGATATCTTCCATGCCTACGGAAGGCGAATACTCCACCGGGCTCGGATTGTCTATTGTAAAAAGACTGGTAGAAGAGCTGAATGGTAAAATTGTATGTAAAAGCGAACCCGGCATAGGAAGCGCGTTTACGGTAATACTTCAAAAATAAGCACAGCAACAGGGAAGTATAAGTTGCCTGCTAAACCGTTTCAACAGGTGTTTCCGGGGATGCCGGTCGGGTGGTCGTTTTTTTTCTTTCTCCGATCTGTTGACGCCACATGGCATAGTATAAGCCTTTCTCCCCGATCAGTGATTCATGGGTTCCCCTTTCTACTATTTCACCGCGCTCCAATACGTAGATCCTGTCGGCATGCATAATGGTAGACAAACGGTGGGCGATGAGTATGGTGATTTGGCTGCGCTGCGAGGATACCTGCCTGATGGTGCTGGTAACTTCTTCTTCTGTGATAGAATCCAGCGCGGAAGTGGCTTCATCAAAGATGAGCAGCCTGGGCTTTCGCAACAGGGCCCTGGCAATAGACAGCCGTTGCTTTTCGCCTCCAGATAATTTTAATCCTCCTTCTCCTATCATGGTTTCGATCCCTTTCTCTGCCCTGTTCAGCAAATTTGTGCAGGAAGCCTTGCTGAGCACATCCATAAGGTCATGATCGCTGGCAGCCGGATTTACGAACAGCAGGTTTTCTTTTATGGTTCCTGCAAACAGCTGTGTGTCCTGTGTTACAAACCCGATCTGGTTGCGCACATCTTCGTAGCTGATCGCGTTTTCGTCGGTGCCATTATATAATATCCTGCCTTCCTGCGGGCGGTACAATCCTACCAGTAATTTCATAAGGGTTGATTTGCCTGCTCCTGAAGGCCCCACAAAGGCAATGGTTTCGCCCTGCTGTACGCTAAAGCTGATATTATCAATAGCCTTTTGCTGGGCTGTTTGATGCCGGAATGAAACGCTCCTGAATTCGAGTGTATTGACCTCTCCCAAATGTACCGGCTGTTCGGGCTGGAGTTCCGGCTTTTTCTGCATCAGTGATTTGAAATTGTTGAGGGAAGCCTCTGCCTCCCGGTATGAGAGGATAATGTTCCCTATTTCCTGGAGTGGGCCAAAAACAAAAAAAGAAAAGATCTGCATGGTTACCAGCTGGCCGGCGTTCATTCTGTCTTTGAATATCAGCCAGAGGAGCATGAACAAAATGACCTGGCGCAGGGTATTGACAAATGTGCCCTGTATAAAGCTGATGCTGCGTATACGTTTTACTTTGGTGATCTCAAGCCCCAGGATTTTGTAGGTATTGGTGTTTAGGCGGTTCACCTCCTGTCCGGTAAGCCCCAGGCTTTTTACCAGCTCAATATTACGCAGCGACTCTGTGGTGGCGCCCGCAAGCGCGTTGGTTTGGGCAACAATGTTCTTTTGAATGTTTTTTACTTTCTTGCTGAGCAGGTTGGTTATAATGACGAGTAAAAATATACCGCCGAAATAAATGGGAGGTAAAGACCAGTGAATGCTGAAAGCAAAGCTCCCGACAAAGGCGATACCTACTATTACAGTAAAAAGTATATTCACAAAGTAAGTCATGAATCTTTCCGTGTCTGTTCTTACTTTCTGCAGCACACTAAGGGTTTCACCGCTGCGCTGGTCTTCAAACTCCTGGTAAGGGAGCTTCATGGCATGCTGCAGCCCTTCGGTAAAGACCCGCGCACCGAATTTCTGGATTACTACATTTAAAAAATAGTCCTGGAAATTTTTGGCAAGACGGCTGATCATTGCCACGCCTATAGAAGCCATCAGCAGCCATAGCACGCTGTTATAGGGCTTTGTAAAAAAATCTGCCCGGCTGTAACCTGCGGGATTTTTACTATAATCATTGGCCAGGTTTACCAGGTTGCCAAAAATAATAGGATCAAATAAGGAAAAGCCTATGTTCATAGCCGCCAGTATCAGCACCAGCAATACCAGCCATTTAAATGGCTTCAGATAGCTTAAAAGGATCTTCATGCATTAAAAATAACAAGAGATTGCGACCTGAAAATGTGAAAATGTGGAAATGTGAGGAATTTGAAAATGCACCTCACTGAGACCTGAGATATATAAAGCACCAAGAACCAAATCACAAGAACCAAATAAATCACAAAATCAGAAATCTACATAGGAGCAATCAGAAAGCGGCTGTGAGCTATGCCATCGGTAACCCCAAACTATAAACTTCCAAACCATAAACTCTTTTTTATGAGAAACGAGAAACGACAGACGAGAAACGGTAAATAAAAACCTCCACCGGAAGCCGGTGGAGGAATCTTTTAATTGAGCCTACTAAGATTAGTTGGGCTTCGCAGGATTGGACTTTAGGTTCACGTTTACAGTCAATTTAATTCGTTGTCCAAGGTTGTGATTTTCCGGTTGGCGATATTGGATCAGAATCGGGGTGGTTTTTCAGGTCATGGAAATTGGATTTTGATAGTGCCTTTCGGTTTTAAGGGACTGTTTTTCTTTGGATAATGGTTTATTGGGTTCTTCAGGATATTGGTTGGTAATTTATCAACAG
>CAZREP010000185.1:0-9776 GCA_964599035.1 uncultured Terrimonas sp.
AATCTTCCAGCGCCTGTTCATCATTAAAAGGAAGGAAGATCACATTGTCGGTTTCGTTTACGGGAGCAACATAATTTTTATTATCTGTAACAGATACTGCCAGCGAAGTACGCCCGTGAAAAGATTTGCTGAAAGCCACTACCTTTTTTCTCCCGTTATGAAAGGAGGCCAGCTTCAATGCGTTTTCGTTGGCTTCGGCGCCGCTGTTGCACAGGAAAAGCTGGTAATCTTCTTTGCCGGACAATTTGCCCAGCCTGTCGGCCAGCTCCTGTTGTAAAGGGATCTTCACCGAATTGGAATAGAATGCTATTTTATTAAGCTGTTCCTGTATGCGCTGCACCCAGTGCGGGTGGGTATGCCCGATAGAAATAACCGCATGACCGCCATACATGTCGAGATACTGCTCTCCCTGATCGTCCCATACATAGGAGCCCTTTGCTTTTATGATGGCTATATTGTTGATGGGGTATACGTCGAATAGATTCATGTTGTAATTTGATTATTGGTTGGAGAATGGAGGTGTAAGGCATAGGGTGTAGGGTGTAAGGTGTTCATCGTCGTAAAAACTTTATGAAGGCTATCAACATTGCTCTGGTTTCATTTATTAACTTATTTACAATACTATATTGTTCTGTACTAACATAGCTCAATTCGGATGCCGCGAAGCAGCAATAATCTGCTTCGTTTAATGAACCAAGCGCATTGTTAAGAAAGTGAGCAAAGTCTTTCTCCGTATATCTTCCACAACCTTCCGTAATGTTTAATGGAACGGATAATGCCGCTCTTTGGAGTTGTGAAGCCAGTTCGTATTTTTCTTCTTTCGGAAATCTCACTACAATGTCTTTTTTTATATACAAATAAAGTTGATGGGCTTTAGCCCATACTTCAAGTTTTTTATAATCACGCATACTGGTGTTTTTTTATGGTTAGTAAATATTGATCGCTATCGGATATCTAAAAAAATTTCTTATTAACTGCGCTCCCACTTCCCACCAGTCTTAACCGTAAAACCATCCACCTTTCACCCTTTACCCTCTACCTCTCCCTCAGAACGCCCCCGCCTTCAGCCTCAGTCCTGCCGTTTCATCTAATCCAAACATCAGGTTCATATTTTGGACAGCCTGACCACAGGCTCCTTTTAACAGGTTGTCGGTAATGGAATGCACTACCAGCTTGGAGCCTACTTTTTCCAATTGTATAATGCACTTATTGGTATTGACCACCTGTTTCAGGAAGATAGGCGTATCGCTTACTATAGTAAACGGATGGTCTTGATAAAATGCTTTATACAGACCGGAGAGCTCTTCATAGGGGCGTTCGCAGTGCAGTGTAGAGCTAACGAATATGCCGCGCGTAAAATCGCCGCGCCAGGGCACAAAGCTGAGCTCCTGCCTGCCGGGTGCTTCCGGCGGCGTTACCTGGGCGAGCGATTGCGCAATTTCTCCAAGGTGCTGATGAGTCAATGTTTTGTACGCCTGTATGTTATTTGCCCGCCAGCTGAAATGGGAAGTGGAGGAGAGGCTTTGCCCGGCACCCGTGCTTCCGGTAATGCCGGTGGTATATACTTCTTCCAGCAATCCAGCCTTTGCCAACGGTAGCAAACCCAGTTGAACGGCAGTGGCGAAGCACCCCGGATTGGCAACGTCGTGAGCAGATTGTATAGCGGCTTTATTGATCTCGGGTAAACCGTATGTAAAGCGCCTGTTACCGATACTGGATTGGGCGGCAAGTCTGAAATCGTTGGCAAGATCAATGATCCTGGTATGGGACGCAACTGTATTTTCCGAAAGGAATTTCCTTGATTCGCCATGACCGAGGCATAGAAAAAGTACATCTATTTCCCCGCTTTGGATTGGGACGAGGTCGTTGGTAAATACAAGCTCTGTTTCCCCGATCAGGTCCTGGTGAACCGAATACAACAGCTTGTTGGCGTTGCTGCGACTGTGAATAAAAGAAAAATCTACATCCGGGTGATTGAGTAATAATCTGATCAGTTCCCCACCGGTATAACCGGCCCCTCCTATTATGCCTGCTTTTATCTTCATCGTTTATAGTAGAATGTGGTATAAAGAATAAGTTATAAGGGTCGTTCCTGTCTTATTCTTTACGCCTGTTTGTTAACCAGGTGATGTATAGCCACCTGGTTGCCGAATATTTTACTGAACCCTCTTACATCTTCACCGGTAAAGCCGGTATTCATTTCGCCGTATTTGCCGAATTTACTGTTCATCAAATCATAAGGCGATTCAATGCCGGTGACCTGGAAACGGTAAGGCAGCAACTGAACGAATACGTCGCCGGTTACATTCTGTTGTGAATGTTCTAAAAATGCTTCAATATCGCGCATTACAGGATCCAGTATCTGGCCTTCGTGCAGCCAATTGCCATAAAACTGTGCCAGCTGGTCTTTCCAGTTCAGCTGCCATTTGGTAAGTACGTGCTTTTCCAGCGCATGATGCCCTTTTAAGATGATCATAGGTGCTGCAGCCTCAAACCCTACCCGTCCTTTGATGCCGATAATGGTATCTCCCACATGAATATCTCGGCCAATGCCGTAAGGACCGGCAATGCTTTGCAGGTATTGAATGGCTTCCACGGGATGCTCAAAAGCAGTATCATCTACGCCGGTTAGCTGCCCTTTTGAAAAGCGCAATTTTACATCCCTCGCTTCTGATGCAGTAACCTGTGTAGGCCATGCTTCCTCTGGTAGTATGCCTTTGGACGACAGGGTTTCCTTCCCTCCCACACTTGTGCCCCACAGTCCTTTATTGATGGAATAAACCGCTTTTTCAAAATTCATCTGCACCCCTTTCTCCTTAAGATAAGCAATTTCTGCTTCACGGCTCAATTTAAGGTCGCGTATAGGAGTAATGATCTCCACCCCTGGTATCATAATATGAAAGATCATATCAAAACGTACCTGGTCGTTGCCTGCCCCGGTGCTGCCGTGCGCTACCGCTGCAGCCTGCAGCTTTTTTGCATGTTCTGCAATATGTAGTGCCTGGCTCAGCCTTTCGGCACTTACACTTAAAGGATAAGTGCTGTTCTTTAAAACGTTCCCGTAAACCAGGTATTTAATAATGCTGTCGTAATACGGGCGTACGGCATCAACTGCGGTATGCGTTTTTACGCCGAGCGCATAGGCATGGGCTTCAATCTTTTTCAGCTCATCACCGGTAAATCCGCCGGTATTTACAATTACGGAATGAACTTCATAGCCTTTGTCCTCGCTTAAATATTTTACACAATAGGAGGTGTCTAATCCGCCGCTAAAGCCTAAAACGATTTTTTTCTTCATTCGTATAGTTTAATATTTTTATTTAATAGCCGGTCGTTGGAACAATCGCGGGCATAGCCGGGAGTGCTACAGGTTAAAGAAAAAATGAAAAATGGACTTCGGCCGGACGTCATTCTTTGTTTCTTCCTTTTCTTTTTTCAGGAAGGGTCGTAGCAGCTTCCACTTTTTTATGCGCATGAAGCGCTCATACAGCTTTGAATGTTGCCGGAAAGCTTCCCTGGTTTCTTCCGGCCGGGAGTGATCTTTGGGATCATAGAGCATAGCGGTACAGAAGCAGTTCTTCCGGCCCTTGCTGACCAGGATATCATAGTTGACGCAGCTTTTGCAGCCCGCCCAGAAATCTTCATCCTGGGTAAGCTCGGAATAGGTAACCGGTTCGTATCCCAGCTCGGAGTTGATCTTCATTACAGCCAGCCCGGTAGTAAGACCGAATATCTTGGCTTCGGGGTAGAGCTTGCGGCTAAGCTCGAATATTTTTCTTTTTATGGAGCGTGCCAGCCCGCTTTTCCTGAAAGGAGGAGCCACAATAAGCCCCGAGTTGGCCACGTATTCGCCATGGCTCCAGGTTTCTATATAGCAAAACCCAGCCCAGATGCCTTCCTTGTTAAAGGCGATCACTGCTTTGCCCTCCCTCATCTTTTTCTGTATATATTCGGGACTTCTTTTGGCTATACCGGTTCCGCGGGCTTTTGCCGATGATGCCATCTCATCACAAATGATCTGTGCAAAGCCAAGGTGATCTTCATTGGCTATAAGTATCTGAAATTGTTCCTGCGTTTTCATTCTTTTGTTTCCTTAAACGGCAAATTATAGAAGGGGTAATTGCCACCATGCACCGTCAGTTGCGCTGAGGCGGTGTTTTTTCCATACCGGTGGATGTGCTATGGTAAAAGGTATCAACGTCGCACCCTGAAGGGGGTTTGAAAACAGAGAAAAACTGCTCCTGGCAGAACAGGAAAAACCCCACGCAATGTAGTGGCTGCCCAGGCAGACACGTCAGCGATTACTGTGGTGAGATTTTTTTGCATTTCAACAAGCTATACTTTGAATAAATTTTTGATGATGCAAAGAAAACGCTTTTTTTACTTGCAGTTGTATTTTTTATGTGAAATTTTAGAACGGAGGTAAAATTTACAGCTGCACAGGCACGCTGTGTACCGCATGGCTTATTTCTGTTATCAGCGAAAGGTCCTTTTCAATAGCGTTCCCCACAACGATCATGTCTGCACCGGCTTTGCAGTTGAGATAGGCCTTTTCGGGATCGTTTATGCCTCCGCCAACAACGAGCGGGATATCAATTACGCCGGCTACCCCGGCGATCATGGCTTCGGAAATAGGCCTTTCGGCGCCACTGCCTGCATCCATATAAATAAGCTTCATCCCCAGCATCTCCCCGGCCATGGCAGTGCATATGGCAATTTCATTTTTATTGGAGGGTATGGGAGCGGCATTGCTGATATAGGAAACCGTAGTAGGCGCTCCGCCATCAATGACCATATAGCCCGTTGAAATAATTTCCAGCCCGCTTTGCTTTACAAAAGGGGCCGAAATAACATGCTGCCCAATAAGCAGGTCGGCATTCCTGCCAGAGATCAGGGAAAGGTAGAGTAACCCGTTGGCATAACGGCTCACCTGCGAAGGGGCACCCGGAAAAAGTATTACCGGCGTGTTGCATTGCTTCCTGATCTGTTTCACCACTTCGTCTAAATGATTGCTGATCACCAGGCTGCCACCTACTAGCAAATAGTCTACTTTAGCCTCCCGGGTAAGCTGTACCAGCTTTGCCACTTTTCGCTCATCTGTTTTGTCGGGGTCAATAAGCACGGCAAACAGTTTTTTGCCTGCCTTCTTTTTGTCTGTTATAGAATGGTAAATGGTATCTGTCATGCTATTGGCTCCTTCACTGCAAAAATGCAAAAAGTTTTCCGGTTAACAGGCTTTAAAAGATAAAATTGCTTCAGCGTAAATTTCGGGTATTGTATAGTGAAAGTACGCATCCTTCTTCCATGCCATAGAGAAGCACGTGCCATTGATATGCTTTGTACTATCCTTAATAGCAGGAAGAGCGGCGGCGGGGAATACGGTTTGCAGAATGAATGGACGGATCCCTGCTGAAAGCATGTGCTGTATTGTGTTGCAGCAATAACATATTGCCCCTGGTCAATAGATAGAGAACTTTAGTGAAACAGCCAAATTTTCTTTTTAATACGATGTGAAGAAAACTTCAAGCCATATCCTGTATTGCATAAAAGACACTTATCCACACGCTGTTAATATTTAACAGTTTGACAAAAGAATTAACCCTGATATTTTCGTTCTCTTATCATTTGATAATGTAACTTAACTTGTCAAACCGTAATAAATATGACAAATGAAAAACCAAGTGTGGGTTTGAGATATCACCGTCTTTTTACTAAAGAAGGTATAGATGTTTTTGACCTGTTTGAATATGATTACCGTACTTCCGTAATACGCAATCCCAATGGGGAGATCGTATTTGAAATGAAGAATGTGGAAGTGCCGAAGCAGTGGAGCCAGATCGCTACCGATATATTAGCGCAAAAATATTTTCGTAAAGCGGGTGTGCCGCAGCCCGATGGTTCTTTAGGCCGCGAAACCTCTGTAAAGCAGGTAGCGCACCGTATGGCCAATTGCTGGAAAGTGTGGGGCGAACGACACGGCTATTTTGCTTCTCCGGAAGACGCCCGGATATTTTATGAAGAACTGGTGTACTGTATTTTGAACCAGTCGTGCGTACCCAACAGTCCGCAGTGGTTCAATACCGGCTTATATGAAAGCTATGGGATCAAAGGAAAGCCCCAGGGTCATTATTATGTTGATCCTGCAGACGGCAAGCTGAAGAAATCAACCTCGGCATATGAAAGGCCCCAGCCTCATGCCTGCTTTATCTTAAGCGTGGAAGACGACCTGGTAAATGAGGGCGGTATCATGGACCTGTGGGTGCGGGAAGCCCGTATATTCAAATATGGCAGCGGGGTTGGCACCAACTACTCCAACATACGCGGGGAAGGTGAGAAATTAAGCGGTGGCGGCACATCGTCGGGGCTGATGAGCTTTTTGAAGATCGGTGATAGGGCTGCCGGCGCTATTAAAAGCGGTGGCACTACCCGCAGGGCTGCCAAGATGGTTTGTCTCGATCTGGATCATCCCGAAATCATGGAGTTTATCAACTGGAAAGTGGAGGAAGAAAATAAAGTGGCTGCATTGATCGCTGCCGGTTATGCGTCGGATTATGAGGGGGAGGCCTATAAAACCGTTAGTGGGCAGAACTCCAACAATTCCATCCGGATACCGAACGATTTCTTTGAAAAACTGAAAAATAATGAAGACTGGGAACTGAAAGCCCGCTCCGATGGCAGGGTAATGAAAAAAGTACCTGCCAAAGAGGTATGGAACCAGATTTCGTATGCTGCGTGGCGTTGTGCGGACCCGGGTACCCAATACGATACCACCATCAATGAGTGGCACACCAGCCCTAAAGGTGGACGTATCCGGGCCTCCAACCCTTGCAGCGAGTATATGTTTTTAGACAATACCGCCTGCAACCTGGCTTCTGTGAACCTGCGCCGGTTCTTTAATGAAAAGGATAATGTTTTTGACGTAAAAGGTTTTGAATATACCGTGCGCCTTTGGACCACGGTATTGGAGGTATCCGTACTGATGGCTCAGTTCCCGTCGAAGGAAGTGGCCCAATTGTCTTATGATTACCGCACATTGGGGCTGGGATATGCTAACCTGGGCTCTATGCTTATGGTGAGCGGTATCCCATACGACAGTAATGAAGCCCGTGGCATTGCCGGCGCTATTACCTCAATAATGACCGGTATTTCCTATAAAACTTCTGCTGAGATCGCGAGTTATAAGGGACCTTTTGCCCGGTATGAGGAGAACAGGGAAGATATGATGCGGGTAATGCGCAATCACCGCCTTGCCGCATATGATGCCGATGAATATGAGCAACTGAGCACCAAGCCGCAGGGTATTCATGCCAGGTATTGCCCCGATTATCTCCTGAAAGCAGCCTGCAGCGCATGGGATGAAGCAGTGGAGATGGGAGAAAAATATGGCTACCGCAATGCGCAAACCACCGTTATAGCCCCTACCGGAACGATAGGACTAGTGATGGATTGCGATACCACGGGTGTAGAACCTGATTTTGCTTTGGTGAAATTTAAAAAGCTGAGCGGCGGCGGTTATTTCAAAATAATCAACCAGTCTGTTCCGCAGGCGCTGAAGAACCTGAAGTACAGCCAGAAAGAAATAGATGCTATTGTGCGGTATGCCGTGGGTTCGGCAACTTTTGCCGGTGCGCCTTTCATCAACCCCCAAACGCTGAGCGAAAAAGGTTTTATAGCGGAAGAGATCAAAAAGCTGGATGCGGCGCTTGCCTCGGCATTTGAGATCAGCTTTGTGTTCAACCGGTTTACCCTGGGAGAAGTCTGCCTGGAACGGCTTGGGTTCACCCCCGAGCAGTATAACGACTGGAATTTTAACCTGCTTGCTGCGCTGGGCTTTACCGCTCCGCAAATTGAAGCAGCCAATGATTATATATGCGGTACAATGACCGTTGAAGGGGCGCCGTATTTGAAAAAGGAACACTACCCGGTATTTGACTGTGCCAATAAATGCGGCAAAAAAGGAGAGCGCTTTATTCATGCGCATGGTCATATCCGTATGATGAGCGCAGCGCAGCCTTTTATAAGCGGAGCCATCTCCAAAACCATTAACCTGCCGCACGAAGCAACAGTGGAAGAAATTGCCGATGCTTATATGCTGAGCTGGGAACTGGGGCTGAAAGCCTGTGCTTTATACCGTGATGGTTCAAAACTGAGCCAGCCGCTGAGCAATAAAAGCGATGCGAAAAAAACGAAAGAAGAGGGAAATACGGAAACAACAGCCGGTCAGCAGCAAAGTCATTTTATTGACATGGGCAAGCTTACGGTGGATGAACTGCTGGAAGAGCTGCATAAACGGATGCAGGAATCAACCGATACCAAGCTGAAGCGTCAGCTCTCGAGAATAGTGGAAAGAAAGACCCTGCCGGCCAAGCGCCGGGGCTTTACACAAAAAGCTAAAATAAACGGGCAGGCGCTCTTCCTGCGTACAGGCGAATATGGCGATGGTACCCTCGGAGAGATATTCATCGATCTTGCAAAGGAAGGCTCCACGCTCCGCAGCCTGATGAACTGCTTTGCTATCTCTGTTTCTGTGGGCCTGCAGTATGGAGTACCGCTGGAAGAGTTCGTAGAGAAGTTTGTCTTTACCAAGTTTGAGCCTGCCGGAATGGTCGATCATCCAAATATTAAATCTACCACTTCTATTGTTGACTTTGTTTTCAGGTGCCTGGCATACGAGTACCTGGGAAGAACAGACCTGGTGCATGTGCTGGATAAGCCTGAATTGGGAAATGTGGGCAGCGACGATTGGGATGATGTGCCAACAGGTCTGGAGTATGCCAAGCCGCCGGCACTCAGCGATGTAAGGGTAGTGGGGTCTTCCCCTAACAGCGGCGCTGCAGTTCAGCCGTCGAGGGCACAAAGGGCAACGGTAAATGTGGTGAGTGAACATCTCAAAAGTATGCAGAGCGACGCCCCCGCGTGTAATGTCTGCGGGCATATTACCGTACGCAGCGGCACCTGCTACAAATGTCTGAACTGTGGCAACAGTATGGGTTGCAGCTAAAGAAATTCAATAAGGACGGTTAGGAATATAAAACCTACGCAAATCCGTTCCGGTTTTCCGGGATGGATTTTTTTTGAAAATAATGGATTGAGTATAAAAAAATACTATATTTGGTATAAAATTGAACTATGCAGAAAACTGCAGATCTTACGCATACATTATCCGACCTGTATAAGCTGTCTTCAGCAGCTAAAATAGGTTATATAAAAAGCGGCATATCCAAATTTTACCTGGTGAGTATTAAGGATGCCATAAACCTGGATTACGATACCCTCGGACGCATATTATCAGTATCAAGAGCCAAATTGCTCTCTAAAAAGCCAGAGGAAAAATTCGACCAGCCAACGAGCGAACGGATCATGCTGCTTGCAGATGTGTTCAGCTACGGGCTGACCGTATTTGAAGACAAGGATCGCCTGACCGCCTGGCTTAAGCGCCCCAGTAAAGCGTTGGGAGATAAATCTCCTATTGATATGATGGATACGCTTTATGGGATACAGGAGGTTAAAAACGAGCTTGGCAGAATTGAATACGGCGTTTATTAATCTACCCTTATGCTTGTATACCGGATCGGCAAAACCAAACATGCTCATGACCTTTCGGGAGAAGGCGCCAGGCTCAACGGGGGAAGATGGAACCACCCCGGTACATCCTGTATCTATACTGCCGAAACCCGCGCTTTGAGCCTGCTTGAATATACCGCGCATGTTTCTATTGATGATATTCCCCGTGCTTTGTCGTTTACCTGCCTTGAGGTACCGGATGACGCCATTGA
>CAZREP010000186.1:0-384 GCA_964599035.1 uncultured Terrimonas sp.
TAAAAATATTTATATTTATTTTTATTTTATTTTATAAGATGAAGAAGAGAAAACCGGGAGGGGGGAGAAAGAAGTTGCCGCCGGAATTAGTAAAACAGGCGGTGACCGTATTTATAGAAACGAAATATGTTGAGGCTGCTGGAGGTATCGAATCGTTGAAAGCTTATTTATATGAAAAGTCCATATCTCTGAAACCACCAGTTAGTAATTCCAATTCCCCGTCCTGAACCCCGATGTTTTTTCGGGGTTTCTTTTTTTGTGTATAATTCGTTAATAATAATGGGGTTTGATAAAATTGCCTGTGTTAATTTTCGTTTTGATTCAGCTATTTTTGCCCATTCTATAAAAATATTGAGCTGTGCGTTTAAAGAGTTTAGAAATCAA
>CAZREP010000186.1:394-9770 GCA_964599035.1 uncultured Terrimonas sp.
CTGGAAAGTCTTGTTTTTAACGGATCCCGCACCCGCAGCGCCAGTGGACTGGCCGAGGTAAGCCTTACTTTTGAAAATACCCGCAATCTTCTGCCCACCGAATTCAGCACGGTAACGGTTACCCGAAAATTTTATAAAAGCGGGGAAAGCGAATACCGGCTCAATGATGTAAACTGCCGTCTGAAAGATATTCATAACCTGTTTTTAGATACCGGGGTCAGCACCGACAGTTATGCCATTATTGAATTAGGCATGGTAGATGACATCATTAAGGACAAAGATAACAGCCGTCGCCGTATGCTGGAGCAGGCAGCCGGCATTACGATTTATAAAACCCGCAAACGGGAAGCCAAGTTAAAGTTAGATGCTACTGAACAGGACCTCGCGCGCATAGAAGATTTGCTTTTTGAGATCAATAACCAGTTGAAAAGCCTGGAAAGCCAGGCCAAAAAGGCGGAGAAGTATTACGAGATCAAAAAGGAATACCGGGAATTGAGTGTTGAACTGGCCAAAGCCGCACTTGAAGGATTTAACATTACCTATAAAGACCTGAATGAGCAGCAGCAGCGGGAAACGGACAGGCGTTTCGAGCTGGAAGCTGTTATTGCCCGGGAGGAAGCTGCTATTGAGCAGGAAAAGCTGGATTTTATTGAGCAGGAAAAACAACTGCAGGAAATGCAGCATGCTTTTAACAGCCTGCTGGAAACGGTTCGCAGCAAAGAAAATGAAAAAAACCTGGGTGAGCAGCGCCTGCAATACCTGAAAGAAAGGGAAACCGGTTTGCGTGATTTCCTGGAAAAATCGGAAGGACAGTTAGAAGGGCTGGAAGAAAGCATAGCGTTTACTGAAGCGCATACAACAGCCGCGGAGATCCATGTGGCTGAATTTACACATATAGTGGAAAAGCTGAAGGACAAAATGGACGTGGGGCGCCGTGCTTTAGACGAAAAGCGGGGAGCTCTTGATATCCTTCGTCGTGATAACCAGGCGTTGCAGCGTCGCCAGTTTGACGCTGAAAAACAGGTAGCCATAGCCGATACTTCCATCCAGAATATCCAGCGCACCATTATACTGGGAGAGGAAGAGCAGGCGCAACGCAAACAGCAGATCGAACAGTTGGCAAAAGAAAAGGAAGATAAAGAAGCAGAATTAAATGACAAGCGTACCGACCTGAGACAGTTGCAGGAGCAGCATGAACATACAAAGGAGCAGATACTTCAAACACAGGCTGTATTGGAAACCCTTCGCAATAAACTGGCAGAGGAGAACCGTAAGCTGGATGCCAAAAAAAATGAGCATGCCCTGCTGAAAAGTCTTATCGATTCAATGGAAGGCTATCCCGAAAGTGTAAAGTTTTTACACAATAACCCGGGATGGAACCATGCCGCCCCCATTTTATCGGATATTATTTATGTGAAAGAAGCATATCGCGCAGCGGTGGAGAATGTACTTGAGCCTTACCTTAATTACTATGTGGTAAGCAGCCTGGAAGAAGGGTTGCAGGCGGTTCAACTTTTGGATAACAACAAAAAGGGGAAAGCCAATTTCTTTTTGCTCGACAGGATAAATAACTTCAGCGATGTGCAGCACGAGCAGCCCCCTGGAACGATCACTGCCATGGATGTGATAGAGGTGGAAGCACAATACCGGAAACTGGCCGAATACCTGTTGAGCAATGTATATATCGCTGAAAATGATGAAGCGCTGCATAACAGCAACGGTGCTGTTGTACTGGAAAAGCAGGGCAGGTATGTGAAAGGAAAATACGCCCTCAGTGGCGGCAGCGTAGGACTATTTGAAGGGAAAAAAATAGGACGTGCAAAAAATCTTGAAAAGCTGCGCGATGAGATCATTGCACAGGAAGCCGTAGTGAATGAACTGAAATCCAATATCCAGGTACGACATAATGAAGTGACGGGTTACAGTGAACAATTGAAGGAACAGGCAATACGGCAAACACAGGAGATCATTAACCAGTTGACCAACCAGGCTTTTGCTTTGCAGAACAGGATGGAAAACCTGCAGCAGATGGAGGAAAACGGCAGCAGCAGGCTTGATACGCTTAAAATGCAGCTACAGGACAACCACGACAATATTGCCGAAGTAAGGGAAGAACTGGAAAAATTAAACATACAGTTACAGGAATTGCAGGAGAGGCTCGGGGAGGCTGAGCAGGCCTATGCATCTGCCGAACAGCAATATAATTTTTCCATTGCCGCATATAGCGACGGGAATGTGCAGTATGCCAGGTTGCAGAGTAAAGCAAATGCTTTAAAGCAGGAGCTTCGGTTTAAGAACGGGCAGCTCACTGATCTGAAAGAACAGATCGGGAACAGCCACGAGCAGTTGCAGGAAGCAACCGGAAACATAGCTCAAACTGAGGAAGCATTGAAAACCACTGTTGCAACGCTGGTTGATATGCTGCGAAGAAAGGAGGAAGAGGAGAAGAAGCTCAATGAAGCCGACCAGGCCTATTATAACCTGCGCAATGCTTTAAATGAAAAAGAAAGCGCCCTGCGTTTGAAGCATAAGGAAAAAGAGCAGGTGGATCAATTGCTTAACGGGATAAAAGATAAGCTGAGCGAGCTGAAGCTCCAACTGGCAGGGATGAAAGAGCGGCTCAATGTGGAATTCAGGGTTGACCTGGATACCATACTGGATGAACCCCGTTCAACGGAGACCCCATTAGAAGAGTTGCAGGCTTCGTGCGACAGAATGAAAAAGCGGCTGGAAAATATGGGTGAGGTAAACCCTACTGCTATCGAAGCTTTCCAGGAGATGAAAAAAAGATACGAGTTCATATTAGAACAGAAAAACGACCTGGTTACGGCAAAAGACAGTCTTTTACAAACCATACAGGAAGTGGAAGCCACTGCCAACCAGAAGTTTTTGGAAACTTTCAATGCAGTAAGGGATAATTTCCAGAAGGTATTTAAAGCGCTGTTTACGGAAGAAGATACGGCAGATATTTTATTGGAAAACCCCGAAAACCTCGCGGAGACCGGCATTGATATCGTTGCCAAACCGAAAGGCAAGCGTCCGTCTTCCATTACCCAGTTAAGCGGTGGGGAAAAAACACTAACGGCAACGGCTTTACTGTTTGCCATTTACCTGATCAAGCCTGCTCCCTTTTGCATATTGGATGAGGTAGATGCGCCCCTCGATGATGCCAATGTGAACAAATTCACGAATATGATCCGGCAGTTCAGTGAAAATTCCCAGTTCATTATTATTACCCATAATAAAATGACCATGTCTACCGTGGATATCATCTATGGGGTAACCATGCAGGAGCCGGGGGTCAGCAAATTGGTGCCGGTTGATTTCAGGGGATTGAATTAGAAAATAGTGCTATGTTAACCATAATATACCGAATCGTTTCGTGAATGGTGAATAAGTGAATAGTAAATCAATTCACGATTGACAATTGCCTATTCACCCGGACTATACAACGTGTTATAATTAACACACCACCAAGGCAGCCAAAGGTAGGGATTAGGAACGCTATAGCCGATCAATCGTCTACGCGGAAAGAGATTTTGCATATTACACCAAAGGTGGTCACTTTGTTATCCTTCACATGCGCTTTAATGTCTTTTACAAAAACAGAGTCAATATTTCGCACTGTTTTGGAAGCTTCAGTTACTGCCGAGCGGATAGCGTCGTCAATGCTTTTTTCTGATGAGGCGATCACTTCAATTACTTTTACAATAGGCATACCAACATATTTTATAAGTGATTAAATAAGATGCCTCTTAAAGGTCGTGAAAAATCGGCACAATTTAAAATACAACTTCGCTTCCCTTACAGGCTTATGGTTTTGCTTTCCGCACCGGGTATCTGAATTTCATTCAGGGTACCAGGCACTGGCGCAGTGCTGTTTTCTTTGACCAGTTCCTCTGCTTTTAATCGCACCTGCTCCCTGAAGCTGCTTCGGTGGGCCAGGAACAGGTAGTAATAAATGAGTATGCATAATCCCGTCGAAAAAGGGATCAATGCGAGCCGGCGTGCTCCAAATATGCCTTCATCCCATCCATAAAATTCCCCCGTCATCCAAAAGTTTTGTCTCCATGACCAGACGGCTGATCGCTAAAGGCAACTATAAAAATCCCAGCTCCAGCTTGGCTTCCTCGGTCATCATATCCCTGTTCCAGGGCGGATCAAAGGTAAGATGCACATACACGTCGGTTACCCCTTCAATGGCTTCGGTTTTTTGCTGCACTTCAGCCACGATATCACCGGCAACAGGGCAGCCGGGCGCTGTAAGGGTCATGATGATCTTCACTTTACCATCGTTATCCGCTTCCAGCTCATAAACCAACCCCAGATCCACAATATTAACGGGGATCTCCGGATCATATACGGTCTTTAAAACTTCTTCTACTTCATCGTAAAGCATGATCTGTATTTGAGATTTGAAATTTAATATTTGAGATTTGAAATGCTCCCTTCTCCGGTCTATGAAAATAGGATTTACAATAATATCCCATTTTCAAATTATCCCATTTCCACATTTCTCACATTTCTCTTGCCTTCAGCGCCATCCCGTACATCTTCATTTGCTTCAACATAGACAGCAATCCGTTGGAGCGGGTAAGCGATAAATGACTTTTCAGTCCAATGGCATCTACAAAATATATTTCGGCTTCGGCAATATCTTTTGGCGATTGTCCCGACAGCACGCGCACCACCATGCTCACTAACCCTTTTGTGATCAGGGCATCGCTGTCGGCAGTAAAATACACCTTCCCGTCTTTATATTCGGCGTGCAGCCATACCTTGCTCTGGCAGCCTTTAATGAGGTTCTCTTCCTTTTTGTACTGCTCATCAATGAGCGGCAGATCTTTCCCCAACTGGATAATATACTCATACTTTTCTGTCCAGTCGTTAAAAAAGCTGAATTCTTCTATGATCGTATCCTGTTGTTCTTTTATGGTCATTATACTTTTGCTCCTTCATGCAAAGTTCAGCACTTTTGGGCAATTTTGGGGCGCATTTACTTTCGGTGAGAACTATTTTCATTGCGGCAAAATCAGAGATAAACAAATACCGCAATAAAAGTTATTCCAACATGCGTTTGGCTTTTTCGATGCCTTTAACAAGCTCGTCTACTTCGGATTTCGTATTATAAAAAGCAAAAGAAGCCCTTACCGTTCCGGGTATATTAAAGAAATCCATTACGGGTTGTGTACAGTGATGGCCTGTTCTTACTGCTATGGATTGCTTATCCAGTATTTCCCCCATGTCGAAGGGATGGATATTGCCCACTAAAAAAGAGATGGCGCCTGAGCGGTGGCCGGCATCGCCGATAAAGCGTAGCGAAGGTATAGCAGCAAGCCTGTCGTAAGCATAGCTTACCACTTCCTCTTCTGCCTGGCGGATAGCAGGGAGGCCGATTTGCTGCACATAGTCTATGGCAGCGCCGAGCACGATACCGCCGGCAATATTGGGAGTGCCGGCTTCAAATTTAAAAGGCAGCTCGTTGTAAGTGGTTTTGGCAAAAGTTACATTTTTGATCATGTCGCCGCCGCCTTCATAGGGAGGCATTTCGCTGAGCCATTTCTCTTTTCCGTACAGCACTCCTACACCCGTTGGTCCGTATATTTTATGTCCCGAAAAGGCCAGGAAATCCGCATCTAATTCCTGAATATCTATTGCAATATGCTGGATAGCCTGTGCGGCATCTATTAAAACGGAGATGTTTGCTGCATGTGCTTTCCCTATGATCTCCCGTACAGGGTTAACGGTGCCCAGGCTGTTGGAAACATAGGTAACGGCTACGATCTTTACCCTGTTGGTTAACAGTTCGTCAAACGCATCCATCCTTAATTCACCCTGTTCATTGATGGGGATCACTTTAAGTGATGCGCCCTTTTCTTCGCAGATCAACTGCCAGGGAACAATGTTGGAATGATGCTCCATAGCGGAGATCAGCACTTCATCACCTGCTTCCAGGAATTTTTTCCCGAAAGAGGAGGCCACCAGGTTAATGCTGTTGGTAGTGCCTTTGGTAAAAATGACCTCATGTTCATGGCGGGCATTGATGTATCCTGCTATCTTTCTCCTTGCCACTTCATAGGCTTCGGTGGCCTGCTGGCTGAGGAAGTGAACGCCGCGGTGCACATTGCTGTTGTAGCGGGTATAATAATCATTCAGCGTTTCCAGTACGGGAATCGGCTTCTGCGTAGTGGCCGCATTATCCAGATAGATCAGGGGTTTGCCGTATACTTTGGTTTGAAGTATGGGAAAGTCACTCCTGATCTTTTCAATGTTCAATACACTCACTGTTTCGGGCTCACTGTTAATCATACGCTTCTGCCATTTTACGGGTGATCAGTTTTTCAACATATTCTCTTACGGCAGGGATCTGGATCTTATTGGTAACATCAAATGCGAAAGCTCTCACCAGCAGGTTCCTTGCCGCTATTTCACCAATACCTCTCGACTGGAGGTAGAAGAGGGCCTCTTTATTAAGGCTGCCTACGGTAGAGCCGTGGCTGCATTTTACATCATCGGCAAAAATTTCGAGCTGGGGCTTGGAATCCACTGTTGCCTTATTGCTCAGCAGTATATTGTTATTTTGCTGGAACGCGTTGGTTTTTTGTGCGTCCTGGTGAACATAGATCCTTCCGCTGAAAACGCCTCTTGCTTCGTCGAGCAAAACACCCTTATACAGCTCATTGCTCTGGCAGTTGGGAAATAAATGATTTACTATAGTGTGGTTATCCGTTAGCTGTGTGGCACCTGCAAGGTACAGTCCGTACAAATGACTTTCTGTATTCACCCCGTTCAGGTCAACGTGGAGGTTATTGCGGATGAGCGCTGCGTCAGGCAGGCTATAGGTATAATTATTATACAGGCTGTTGCTTTGCTGAACGATTTGCCTGAAATTAACAAGATGGGTATTGACAGGGGCAATTTGCAGGTTATACTGGTCCATCTGTGCATTTTCAGCAATATAACATTCCGTTACATTGTTAATGAACAGGGGCTTATCGCCAATAACCACCAGTGATTCCACGATTTGTATCCTGCTGCTTTTATGGGCAATGATCAATATCCTCGGCTGAATAAAAACAGCCTCTTCTGCGTTGTACACATGGGTAATGTGTATGGGCTTGTCGCAAACAACATTTTTATCCGCTTCTATCACAATACCATTTTCAAACAGTGCCGTGTTCAATGCTGCAAAAGGATGTTTTGCAGTATGGATATACCTGCCGAGATAAGGCTGAAGGTTATTGCTCTTTAATGCGGTGCGAAGCGGTACGATCTTTACGCCGGGTATCAACACGTCTTCATTGAGCATACCGTTTTTCAACACCACCTCGTACGCATCAAGGGAAGGGATATGCACGGCATCCCGCAGACCGTGCAGGGAAGCCGCCCCGGGGTGCAGGTGAAAATCTTCTTTTAAAAAGGGAGTGATGTTGGTAAAACGCCAGTCTTCCAGTTTAGTCGTTGGAAACCCTTTAGCGGCGAATGCTTCAAATGCGGTTTCCCGTATGCTTTTCAGCCAGCCTTCATCCTGTGTGGCTTCTTTCTCTTTGTATAAGGCAATAAACTGATCGTATAATGATGTAGTAGTGGTCATTTCAAAAATGCGTTATGATCAAACCGATGCGGCTGCAGCGGGTTCCTTTATCCAGTCGTAGCCTTTTTCTTCCAGCTCAAGCGCTAATTCTTTCGTGCCCGATTTCACTATTCTTCCATCATACAATACATGCACGAAATCGGGAACGATGTATTCCAGTAAACGCTGGTAATGGGTGATCACAATAAACGCGTTCTTTTCGGAACGTAATTTATTTACACCGCTGGATACCACGCGCAAGGCATCAATATCTAACCCCGAATCTGTTTCATCGAGGATAGCGAGCCTGGGATTAAGCATGGCCAGCTGAAATATCTCATTCCTTTTTTTCTCTCCGCCCGAAAAACCTTCATTCAGGGAACGGTTCGTGAGCTTGGCGTCAAACTCTACCAGCTTTTGCTTTTCTCTTGTCAGACGCAGGAACTCTTTTGCTTCCAGCGGAGGCTCATTATGATAGGCTCTTATTTCATTTAAAGCGGTTCGCAAAAAATTGATATTGGAAACGCCGGGTATCTCAATCGGGTATTGAAAGGCAAGGAACAAACCCTCCCGGGCCCTGTCCTCCGGGGAAAGCTCCAGCAGGTCCTTACCATCGAACAGCACCTCGCCGCCGGTAACTTCAAAATTTTCCCTGCCGGTAAGCACCGATGCCAGGGAGCTCTTGCCTGAACCGTTAGGACCCATGATCGCGTGTATTTCACCGGCATTTACCTGCAGATTAATGCCTTTTAATATCTGCTTATCTTCAACCTTCGCCTGTAGATTTTTTATACTTAACATGATATATTGCTGTGTTTCTTATTTTAATTATTGAGTAATAACTCCTTTCGGAACTGAATTTGTTAACTGTTTTCATCTCTTTCCTTTCACCCGCCTTCTTGAGAAACGATAAATTATTAACCTCTCTCTTCTCTCCTCCTTATCCCACACTTCCTTCCAGCGTAATGGATAAGAGCTTTTGCGCTTCCACGGCAAACTCCATAGGCAACTGGTTCAGCACTTCCTTTGCATAACCGTTTACAATAAGCGCTACTGCTTTCTCGGTATCTATCCCCCGCTGGTTCAGGTAAAATATCTGGTCTTCTCCTATTTTTGAAGTAGTGGCTTCATGCTCTATCGTAGCAGATTTATTTTTGGATTCGATATAAGGGAAAGTATGAGCACCGCAGCGGTCTCCTATCAGGAGGGAATCGCATTGGGTAAAATTCCTGGCATTATCTGCTTTGCTTCCCACTTTTACCTGTCCGCGGTAGCTGTTTTGCCCTTCTCCGGCCGAAATACCTTTCGATATGATACGGCTTTTGGTACCCTTGCCGATATGGATCATTTTGGTGCCTGTATCGGCGATCTGCCTGTTTTTTGTAACAGCAACCGAATAAAATTCACCGCTTGAATAATCGCCCTGCAAAATCACGCTGGGGTATTTCCAGGTAATTGCCGAGCCGGTTTCTACCTGGGTCCATGAGATCTTGGCGTTGGCGCCCCGGCAAACGCCCCGTTTGGTCACAAAATTATAGATGCCGCCATTGCCTTCCTTATCGCCGGGATACCAGTTCTGTACCGTACTGTATTTGATCTCTGCATTTTCCAGTGCTACCAGCTCCACTACGGCCGCATGCATCTGGTTCTCATCGCGTTTGGGCGCAGTACAACCTTCGAGGTAGCTCACATAGCTGCCTTCGTCGGCAATGATAAGCGTACGCTCAAACTGTCCGGTATTTTCCGAATTGATCCTGAAATAAGTAGACAATTCCATCGGGCAGCGAACGCCTTTGGGAATAT
>CAZREP010000187.1:0-9431 GCA_964599035.1 uncultured Terrimonas sp.
AACCCTGGCCGGGAGGGCGTACCAACCACTATAATTTTGACCTGAACCGCGACTGGGCATGGCAAACGCAGACCGAATCGAAGCAACGGATGGCGCTTTACCAGCAATGGTATCCTCAAATACACGTAGATTATCATGAACAGGGTATTAACGCACCCTATTATTTTGCACCGGCAGCGCAGCCGTATCATGAAGCGATCACCCCATGGCAAAGAGATTTCCAGGTAACCATAGGTAAAAACAATGCTAAATACTGTGATGCCAATTGCTGGCTCTTTTTTACCAAAGAGGTCTTCGATCTCTATTATCCTTCTTACGGCGATACTTACCCCATTTATAACGGCGCTATAGGCATGACCTACGAGCAGGGTGGGGGACCTTCTTCCGGGTTGGGCGTTCATACAAAAGAAGGAGACACCCTTACGTTGGCCGACAGGGTAATGCATCACTATACCACAGGGCTAAGCACTATTGAGATCTCTTCTGAAAATGCAGGCAGGCTGATCAGGGAATACCGGAAATTCTTTAACGATGCCGTTTCCACAGGAACCGGTATGTATAAAACCTTTATTATTAAAAAAGAGGAGGGCAATGCGCAGCATATTGCGGCATTAACGGAACTGCTCGATAAAAATAATATTCAATATGGCTCATCAAAGGGCAATGCGAAAGGGTATAACTATTTTACGGGAAAAGAAGAACCATTTACTATAACAGAGGGTGATATTGTTGTAAGCAGCACACAACCCAAATCTACTTTATTAAGCGTATTGTTTGAGCCCAGGTCAAAGCTGGTTGACTCCGCAACCTACGATATTACTGCCTGGGCGCTTCCGTATGTGTACGGCTTAACCGCTTATGCCGTAAAGGAAAAGATCAGCATTACCGCCAATTATATAAAAGTGCCACCTGCCCGGCAAACTGCAGCCGCCACGTATGGTTATGTTATTCCATGGCAGGGGGTCCAAAGTGCAAAAGTGGTAGCGCAACTGATGCAAAAAGGAGTAAAGCTCCGGTATGCCGGCAGCGATTTTGAGATAAACGGCAACCGCTTTAAGGCCGGAGCGATCATTGTAGTGAAAACTTCAAATGGGGCTTTGGCCGATCATTTATGGACCCTGGTTGCGGAAACCTGCAACCTGCACAACCTGAAAGCATATCCGGTAAGCACCGGCTTTGCAGACAAGGGGAATGATTTCGGCAGTGAAAATATTAGGTATATCAAACCGCCAAAGATTGCCATGGTTACCGGGGAAGGGGTTAACGCAAATGCCGCAGGCGAGGTTTGGTTTTTTATGGAAAGAGAGCTGGATTACCCGGTCACCCTTATTAATTCCCACGATCTGAGCCGCGCGAACTGGAACGAGATTGACGTTTTGATCCTGCCCGATGGCAGCTATCCCTTTCTGAATAATAAAGATTTTGCAGATCTCAAAAGTTGGATCAGCAAAGGTGGTAAAGTAATTGTCCTGGAGAACGCAGTGGCACAGTTGGCCGGAATGGACAATGGGATAAAATTCAAAAAAGAAGAGGAAGGCACAGAAAAAAAAGACGAGTATGCCGCACTGAAAAGGTTCGGCGACCATGACCGCGAATTCATTTCTTCCTATACACCCGGCTCTATTTACAGGGTGCAACTGGATAACAGCCATCCTCTGGCATTTGGTTATCCCGATTATTACTATACCCTGAAGATGGATGACCATGTATATGAATTTATCGATGATGGCTGGAATGTAGGGGTGATCAAAAAGGATAATCTTGTTGCCGGCTTTGTAGGCGCTGAATTAAAAAAGAGGCTTAACGATGGGTTGGTATTTGGAGTACAGGATATCGGCAGGGGCAACATTATATACCTGGCAGATAATGTGCTGTTCAGGAACTTCTGGCAAAACGGTAAGCTCCTATTCTGCAATGCCCTGTTTCTGGTGGGACATTAAATCACATATCCTTACCTTTGCGCCCCGATGAAATATTCAGCAGAAATCAGCAGACGTAAAACCTTTGCCATTATCTCCCATCCCGATGCCGGTAAAACTACCTTAACGGAAAAGCTGCTGCTTTTCGGCGGGGCTATACAAACAGCCGGGGCCGTTAAAAGCAACAAAATAAAAAAACATGCCACCAGCGATTTTATGGAAATTGAAAAGCAGCGTGGCATATCCGTGGCTACCAGCGTAATGACCTTTGAATACAAAGGAAATCTTATTAACCTGCTGGATACGCCCGGGCATAAAGACTTTGCCGAAGACACTTACCGGACCCTTACCGCAGTAGACAGCGTGATACTGGTCATTGACAGTGTAAACGGGGTGGAAGAGCAAACCCGGCGGCTGATGGAAGTGTGCAGGATGCGCGATACCCCTGTGATCGTATTCATCAATAAAATGGACAGAGATGGTAAACTGCCGTTCGACCTGCTCGAAGAAATAGAAAAAGAGCTTCGTTTGCAGCTTCATCCCATGACCTGGCCTATTAACAGCGGGAAAGACTTCAAAGGCGTTTATAATCTTTTTGATAAAAACCTGCTGCTCTTTGCTCCCCATACCAAAACCAGCGATGAGGATATGGAGCATATCACCGATCTTTCAACCCCCCTGCTGGCGGATAAAATAGGCGAACGTAATGCCGCACAGTTGCGGGAAGATATTGAACTGATAGACGGTGTATATGGCAATATGGATCCACAGGATTACCTCCGGGCTAAAACGGCGCCGGTGTTTTTTGGGAGCGCCGTGAATAATTTCGGCGTCAAGGAAATGCTCGACACTTTTATAAGAATAGCTCCTGCCCCTTTGTGCCGCCCCACCTCGGAAGGGAAGGTTTGCCCCGAGGATGAAAAATTCAGCGGCTTTGTATTTAAGATACATGCCAACCTCGACCCCAAGCACCGCGACAGGATCGCTTTCCTGAGGATCTGTTCGGGAAAATTTGAGCGCAATAAGTATTATCATCACGTTCGGCTCAACAAGGATATACGCTTCAGTAACCCCTATTCCTTTATGGCAAGGCAGAAGGATGTGATAGAGGAGGCCTTTCCGGGAGATGTGGTGGGGTTGTTTGATACCGGCAATTTTAAGATAGGAGATACTCTTACGGAAGGAGCCGGCTTTTACTTTACAGGTATCCCGAGCTTTTCCCCCGAACTGTTCAAGGAAGTGGTGAATAAAGACCCCATGAAAACCAAACAACTCGAAAAGGGTTTGCTCCAGCTAACAGATGAAGGTGTGGCACAACTGTTCACACAGCATGGCGGCAACCGCAAGATCATAGGATGCGTTGGTGATCTGCAGTTTGAAGTGATCCAGTACCGGTTACTGCACGAATACGGCGCTTCTGTACAGTTTAATGCACTCCCTTTTTACAAAGCCTGCTGGATCACCTCGGCCGACCGTAAAAAATTAGATGACTTTACCCGTTTTAAAACCGGCAACGTGGTTTTGGATAAAGATGGTCATTTGGTATATCTGGCGCAGAGCGAGTGGTTCCTTAATACCGAGATCGCCAATAACCCCGATATACAATTTCATTTTACCAGCGAGATACATAAGGGGTAAGTTGTCGACTGTCTGCTATAGCCGAAAAAAGCATCAAAAGACAAATCACAAGATCCAAAGAAATTCCAAATCATAACTTTGCGCCGCTGCCCCGTGGCGAACGCTGCGTGAAACAGTAGGGTAAGGCGCCAGGCACCTTTGGATAAACCCGAAGCCTGAACTCCGAATGTTCGGAGCGAAATCCGAAGGAAAAGAACCAAATAACAAATCACAAGAACCAAATAAAGATCAAATCCGAAGCCATAAGCTCTAAATCCGAACAAATCCCAACAGTAAACTAAAAACCATAAACTTTCAAACTTCAAAAATCCGTAGGGAAGCTGTCGGCAAAGACAAATCAGAAATCAACCCATCCTACATCAGAAATCCAAAATCACAAGCCCTGCCTCCGAAGGACTATCAACAGAAACCTCATACCTTATCCTCATGCTCACACCTGGCCGCTCTTCCAGCTATCTTCCGTCCCCATCCAGCAAATTACCCAATCCGCCCAACAGGCTGCCTTCTTCCTTATGGTTTACTGTACCATAGGCAAGAATCCGGCTGGCCAGGCGGCTAACCGGAAGCGTTTGTATCCATACTTTGCCTGGACCGCGTAAAGTGGCAAAGAACAGGCCTTCTCCGCCAAATATCGTGTTGCGGATGCCTCCTACAAATTGTATATCGTATGCCACGTCTTTGGTATAGGCTACCAGGCAGCCCGTATCAATACGCAGCAACTCACCTGCCTGTAAGATCCGCTGGAATACATGCCCGCCCGCATGCACAAACGCCATCCCGTCGCCTTCCAGTTTCTGCATAATAAACCCTTCCCCTCCAAACAGTCCGGTGCCCAGTCTGCGCTGAAGCTCGATACCAATACTTACCCCGCGTGCGGCACACAAAAAGGCGTCTTTCTGGCACACCACTTTACCGCCCAGTTCATACAGATCGAGCGGTATGATCTTACCGGGGTAGGGGGAAGCAAAAGCCACCCTTTTTTTGCCCTGCCCAACATTGGTAAAAGCGGTCATGAACAGGCTTTCGCCGGTAAGCAGCCGTTTGCCTGCACTGAACAGCTTATTCATCAAACCGCCTTCCTGCTTCCGGCTTCCATCGCCAAAAATGGTCTGCATTTGTATGCCCTCGTCCATCATCATAAAAGCGCCGCTTTCCGCCATCGCGGTTTCACCGGGGTCAAGCTCAATATCTACATACTGCATCTCTTCCCCGAAAATGCGATAATCAATTTCATGCGCTGTTTGCATAGTCTGAATATGTTTTTTATGGCATAAAAATATAGGAAGATTGCTAAATCAACATACCGTTTATAAAAGAATAACCTGATTATTTCGTTATATTTATCTCAAACTTCCTGTCAATGGAAAATATGGTATACCTCCTGTCTGTAGTGGTGTTCCTCGCTATTCTTATACCTTTTATTTTCTATCTTTTTACGCTGCAGCGAACACTGGAAGCTATCGCTATCGAAAGCCGGAAGATGGCGCCCGGTCATGTATGGTTTTTGTTTATTCCCCTTTTCAATATTGTCTGGCAGTTTATTATGACTGCCCGCATTGCTGATTCCATCAGGGACGAATGTATACGGCTACAGATACCGCTTCCCGAGAGCAGACCTACGTTCGTGCTCGGATTGGTGATGACCTTTTTATACATCGTCTCCATCCCCATGAATAACCTCTCGTCCGCACCTATGCTTGGGGGATTGTGTTCACTGGCAGCATTAGTTTGCTGGATCGTATACTGGGTAAAAGTGAATGGTTACAGGAAGCTTATAATAGCCAACAGGGATAATTTTTTGCTGGATATAGAAAAGGAAGCAGCTTCCCTCCAGTGATCAACTGTTTTTATTTTTCCTTTCATGGGTTACTTTTTCCGCATTATCGTAATAATGGATTGAATTCCGGTATGTAAAATTCAATTTCCTGCATCTTTATTTTAGCTGTCAGCTATGAACGATCAGCAATTCTTAGAAATAGCTGGGTGGTATGATATAAATACTGCCGGCTTTTATTAAACACTACTTAGATCATTTTTATGAAAATGCGTTTAACAGTTGCCGCTATTGCGGCGGCAGGCTTTCTATTGTCGTGTCATGAGATAGAAAAGGGAAAGAATAGTAAGAACGATATTACGATAGCAGCTATACAGCAGCATGCTTCCCCGGCTTCCTCACCGGAAAGCGGAGGGGTTTTGTATGGTGACCAGGAAAAATTTGAAGAGGCTAAGCAGCAACCGAATACTGTGCATCAGAAAGCTCCTCCTCCGGTGCCTGCAGATTGGAATAAGCAAATCATTAGAAGTGCTGAGCTGCAGATAAGGGTTAAAGCATTAAAGCCTGTATCAGCAAATATCCTGGAGGCGATAAAATCATCAGGCGGATATATTGCTTCTGCTTCCGAAACCCAGCTTTCAGGCCAGTTAAAGAGCGAAATGATGATACGCGTGCCGCGGGAAAAATTTGAAGAATTATTGAACAGGTTGTCCGGCTATGCAGATAGCATAGCGCAAAAAAGAATAACAAGTGAAGACGTGACGGAAGAATATATTGATACCAAAGCAAGGATACAGGTGAAGGAAAAAACAAGAGACCAGTATTTTGAATTTTTAAAACGTGCAAAAAATATTGATGAAGTATTAAAAGTGCAAAATGAGATCACCAGCCTGCAGGAAGATATTGAAGCGGCAATGGGAAGGATAAATTATATACGGCACCAGGCAGCGCTGAGCAGCATTTATCTTATTTGTTATGAAGAATTACCTGTAATGACTATACCTGAGCCATCCAACAGCTTCAGTGTACAATTATGGAATGCCGTGAAAGGCGGCTGGATAATGATAGAGTCTTTCCTGATCCTACTTGCAGGAGTATGGCCGCTATGGCTGGCGGGTACAGGAATATGGTTAGCGATGAGGAAGAGAAAAATAAGATTCGACGCCCAGGGGAGGTAGTCCGACTATGTTTAGCACTGATATCCGATAGCTCAATCTGACAGGTAATAGCTGCTGAAATTTTTTATACATTCGGCTTATTAAACGGTTTATTATGGCAAAGAAAAAGCTGGTGGTGCTTACCGGCGCAGGCATCAGTGCAGAGAGCGGGCTGAAGACTTTCAGGGATAGTGATGGCTTGTGGGAAGGGTATAATGTGGAGGAGGTAGCCACACCACGGGCATGGAGAAAAGACCCGAAACTGGTGCTTGATTTCTATAACATGCGGCGGAAGAATGTGGCAGACGCCCAACCTAATGAGGCGCATTACGGGCTGGCAGCGCTGGAGCAGGATTTTGACGTGCATATCATCACCCAGAATATTGATGACCTTCATGAACGTGCAGGTTCTTCCAAAGTGCTGCACCTGCATGGGCAGATCCTGAAGATGCGCAGCGAAAAAGATGAACGGCTGGTATACGATATTACCGGCGATATCCTCATCGGCGACCGTGCGGAAGACGGCGCTCAACTGCGACCCCATATTGTGTGGTTTGAAGAGCCCGTGCCTCTCATCGAAGAGGCAATAGCCATAACGCAAACCGCGGCGTATTTTGCAGTAGTGGGTACTTCGTTGGTGGTATATCCTGCGGCCGGCTTATTGCATTATGCTCCCTACGGGATACCTAAATTTATCGTTGATAAAAAAATACCCTACACTTCGTCGTTAGGCGGTATTACCTCTATAGAAATGCCGGCAACGGAAGGAGTGAAGCGGCTGGCAGCGTTGTTGAAAGGATAGGATGTATCAGCTTTCCCTATCGGCGGTTGCTTCTTGCGCTTTGAGGTATCAGGTAAAATTGCTGATCGCGTGGCTTATTTAACGTATCCCAGTATTTTCAGCATACTTTGCGAGGATTGTTCTTTAGCGTATAACCAATCAACCAGCTTTCCATTCTTGTCGTACTCTACAATAACATGTTTGGGGGAGGGGATAAGACAATGCTTGATGCCGCCATAGCCACTGATCTGATCCTGGTAGGCGCCGGTATGAAAAAAGCCCAGGTATAATGGCTCCCCGTTCACAATTTTGGGAAGAAACACTTCATTGATATGCTCTTCTGAATCGTAATAATCATGGCTGTCGCATGTCATACCGCCAAGCACTACCCGTTGATACTCCTCATCCCACTTATTGATGGGGAGCAGCAGGAACCTTTCCCCTATACCCCAGGTATCGGGCAGGGTGGTGATGAAGGAAGAATCGATCATGTACCAGGTTTCACGGTCGTTTTGTACTTTTTGCCCTACCACGCTGTAGATATGTGCCATGCTTTCTCCTACGGTAAAGCTGCCAAACTCCGTATAGATATTGGGCATCGGCACTTTGGCTTTTTTGCAGGCGCTTTTAATATTGCGAACGATCTCATTGATCATGAACTGGTAATCGTATTCAAAGCCAAGCGAATGCTTGATGGGGAATCCGCCGCCGATATTAATGGAATCCAGTTCAGGGCAGATCTTTTTCAACTGGCAATACAGGTGAATGATCTTGTTGAGCTCGCTCCAGTAATAGATATCATCTTTTATTCCTTTATTAAGAAAGATATGCAGCATTTTTAACTGGAACTTTTCTTCATTTCCTTCGATCTTATCTACGTAAAATTCCAGGATATCTCTTGCCCTCATTCCCAGGCGGGAAGTATAAAATGGAAAGGTGGGCTCTTCTTCAGCCGCTACGCGGATACCCAGTTTAAAGGGTACCTTCACCGAGCGACGGTAGGCATCCAGTTCGTTTTTATTGTCCAATACCGGTATTACATTCTTGAAGCCGGTATTCAGCAGCCGGGCAATGCGGGAAGTGTAGCCTTTTTGCTTAAAGCCGTTGCAGATGATATGAATGTCTTTATTGATCTTTCTCCGCTCATAGAGGCGGTTAATGATCTCTATATCGTATGCATATGAGGTTTCCAGGTGAATTTCATGTTTCAGCGCCTCTTCTACCACAAAGGCAAAATGTGAGCTTTTGGTGCAATAGCAATAAAAGTATTTGCCTTCGTACCGGTGTTTCTTAAGCGCTTCCTTAAACATCTTTTTAGCCTTATCGATCTGCATACCTATTTTAGGCAGGTAGGTAAGCTTAAGCGGAGTGCCGTATTTGTCAATAAGTGCTTTCAGGTCTAATCCGTTAAAGCGAAGATAACCGTCCGTTACGTCAAAACCTTCCTGCGGAAAATAGAAGGTTTGTTTCACCAGGTCGGTGTATGACTTGTTCATTTTTTACTTTAGGACTGTTGAAAGGGTGAGCAATGGATATACAAATGTAGTTTTTTGGAGCTTTTCCAATAAAAAACCGGTTGTGAATTTTTTTCACTACCGGTTGTACCATTATCTGGAAAACTATTCAATTCATCCCTGTGTTTACTGTTATTTAACTGAGGCGATCAGCTTTTTAAAGCTTTCGGCTTCGTTCATTGCCAGGTCGGCCAAAACTTTACGGTCGAGCGTGATCCCTTTCTGGCGCAGTTTGGAAATAAACGCCGAATAGGTAAGCCCTTCTTCCCGTACCGCAGCATTGATACGTGCTATCCACAAAGCGCGGTATTCTCTTTTCTTCAGCTTCCGTCCAACATAGCTGTAGGTTTGTCCTTTTTCCACTACGTTTTTGGCAACGGTGAGTACATTTTTACGTTTACCGTAAAAGCCTTTGGCAGCTTTTAATATTCTTTTTCTGCGGGCTTTGGATGCAACGGCATTTACTGAGCTTGGCATAATTTATTAAGTTTTAAGCTGTGATGCGCATATAGCGCATGGTCAACTGTTTTATTAAATGTTATTCTGCTGAACCCTTTTACAGGGAAGCGACTATTTTAAGCGCAGGAGGCGTTTCACAAAATCCACATTAGACTGGTGCACCTGCCCGTCAATTCTCATAGCACGTTT
>CAZREP010000188.1:0-9287 GCA_964599035.1 uncultured Terrimonas sp.
TGATGGACAGGATGGGGTATAAGGAAGGAGAGGTGATCCAGCACAGCATGATCACCAAAAGCATTGAAAGAGCGCAGAAAAAAGTGGAAGAGAACAATTTCGGCATTCGTAAGCGCCTGCTTGAATACGATGATGTAATGAACAAGCAGCGCAATGTGGTGTATACCAAGCGCGAGCATGCCCTCTTTGGCGACCGGCTGGCGCTTGACCTTGATAACGCATTCTATAATGTTTCGGAAGGGCTGATCAATTCTTTCCGTGAGCAGGAAGATTATGAAGGCTTTAAGCTTGCTGCTATCATCCATTTTGGTATTGATACTACGATTTCACACGACGAGTTTATAAAAGGAGATATCGGTAAAATAGCGGATCATTTGTATAACGAGGCCGCCACGCGTTACCAGGAGCGTAAAGAGAATCTCATGAAGCAGTCCATGCCTGTATTTCAGAATATCAAGCTCATGCAGGGCAACCATATAGAAAATGTGGTAGTGCCTTTTTCGGACGGTAAAAAAGGCATACAGGTACTGGCGAATATGAAAAAAACCTTAGAGTCGAAGGGAGAGGAGTTGGTCAATGCGCTGGAAAGGACCATCACACTTGCCGTAATTGACGAGGCGTGGAAAGAGCACCTGAGAGCCATGGATGATCTAAAGCATAGTGTGCAAACGGCGGTATATGAGCAAAAAGACCCGCTGGTGATCTATAAAACTTCCGCTTTTGAAATGTTCCGTAATATGGATGGGGATGTAAACAGGGATATTGTTTCATTCCTTAGTCATGCCACTATACCGGTTGAGCAAAATGCCGGACAGATAAGGGAAGGCAGGGAACAAAAAACCGATATGAGCAGGATGAGGGCCAATAAGGATGAGATTGATGCACGCGGACAGGATTATGCGGCAAATGAAAATGATTATTTTGATCCCTCTGACACAGCCGTAAAGCGGGAGCCGGTTAAAGTGGGTCCCAAGATCGGGCGCAATGATCCATGCCCCTGCGGCAGCGGAAAGAAATATAAGCAATGTCATGGTAAGGAAGCGTAAAACCGGCAAGAGGAAGGCGTTATTTTGGGAATGGGGAATGGTGAATGGTGAATGTGAGACGAGAAACGTGAGAGGAGAAAGATGAAACTGTGAATAGTGAATGTTTTCCTGTCTGCCGACGGGGTAAATGCTGAATTTATATTACAAATCAATTCACCATTAACATCCCAATCTCAAATCTCAAATTTCAAATCCCAAATTGAACCTCGCCTCCTGTATTGACCATACTATTTTAAAGCCGGATACCACGCTTGCGGATGTTGAGCAGGTGTGCAGGGAAGCGATAGTATATCACTTTGCTGCGGTTTGTGTGCCTCCCCTGTATGTAAAGACTGCTGTAGCGCTGCTTAAAGGTTCAGGTGTAAAAACTGCTACGGTTATTGGTTTTCCGTTTGGCTATGCTGCCATAGAAGCCAAGCTGGCGGAAGTGGTGTTGGCGATTGTGGATGGTGCTGATGAACTGGATATGGTGATCAACATCGCTGCTGTAAAGAACAACGATTGGCAGTTTATTGCCGGGGAGCTGAATACTATACTGCCTGTAATCAGAAATAAGGAAAAGGTATTAAAAGTGATCATTGAAACGGGGATGTTAACTACCGATGAAATTGTTAAATGCTGCGAACTGTACGGCGCTGCCGGCGTAGATTTTTTAAAGACTTCTACAGGGTATAACGGGAAGGGCGCAACGACGGAAGCAGTCCGCCTGATGAAGCAGCATCTTCCCCCACATGTTAAAATAAAAGCATCCGGGGGCATACGTACTTATGAATTTGCCCGCGAGTTGATCCTTGCCGGGGCAAGCCGTATCGGATCAAGCAGGAGTATAGATATGGTAAAAGCAGGCATGGATAAGCCGGTATGATGTATATTTAACATTATTAAAAGTTAAGCTAACCTTTGCTGTTGCCATGTATGCAAAAGAGTGTGTACATTAGCATTAAGCATTTATTATAAAGATACTTTATGCAAAAAATAGGCATGGCATTGCTGGCGCTGTTCATTATTTCGGGAGTATTGGCACAGGATACGGGAGATGATACCCTGCATCACATTGCGGTGAGTAAAGACAGCCGGCTCGACTCGCTGGTAAAAAAGAACAGGGAGATCAATGAGGAAGTGTATTTTAAAACTGTCAGGAATATGCAGGGGTTCCGGCTGCAGGTGATCAATACCAACGACCGCAATAAAGCGCTGTCGGTTAAAACCCGTTTGCTGGGCGATTTCCCGGAAGAAAAAACGTATTTCATATATCATTCACCCTATTTCAAGATCCAGATGGGCAATTTCAGAACAAGAGAGGATGCAGAGCAGTTAATGCAGAAAGTGAAGGCTATATACCCCTCGGGCGTTTTTATTGTACCCTCTAAAATTGAAATGAAACCTTCACGTGACGGAGAACTGATCCTGGATGTGCTTGCGGGTAATAACCCTTGAGTTGTTGTGTTGTGCTTCATGTGTAAAACGACACATTCCTGCATCTACAATAAAAAACTTCACATGAAAAAATTGACACTTTTAGCAATTATGGTTTATTCTGTTGCTTTGACTAACGCCCAAACGAAGAATTATATTGACCAACCTTTTATAGAAGTAAGTGGTAGTGCAGACACTTTAGTGACACCTAACGAAATATACATTCGTATTTTGCTTTCAGAGAAAGACACTAAAGACAAAATTTCCATAGAAATACTTGAACAAAAAATGGTTGCCGCTTTAAAGGGTCTGGGGTTGGACACAGAAAAAGATTTGACTACTTCTGACATGATAAGCAATTTTAAATTTTATCTTTTAAAAAGCAAGGAGGTCATTAAAACCAAGCTTTATACTCTTAAAGTAGTGGACGCACTAACAACAAGTCAGGTTTTCATTAAACTTGAAGAAATTGGAATATCAAATACATCTATTGACAGAGTTAGCCATTCAGACATTGATAATCTAAAAAATACACTTCGGACAAAAGCAATTATTGACGCACAACAACGAGCTATTGCATTGACAAAACCATTAAACCAAACAGTAGGTGCCGCTATTCACATAGTGGGCACAGACAACAATGTTTCACAGCAATTGCAAGGACGAGCAGCAGGTCTTAAAATTCGTGGTGTTAGCTCACTTAATGAAAGCGACAAAGAATTAGCAAAGATTGAGTTTGAAAAAATAAAAGTAGAGGCTAATGTTAATGCAAAGTTTATCCTTAACATGTAAACTTTGAGAAAGATCATTCTGACTTCAAAACAGGACCCCCGCCCCGCCCGCCCCTGTACGATGTCTCCAGACTTCGTACGCTCTATGTTCTTCCGGGACTTTGTCCCGCAATATAATTTTCGCCCCGACGGGGTCTTCGCGGCCAGGTCATTGTGCAAAAGCTGAGACACCGGTGAATCCCATAGCACCAGGGTCTCATAGCTGCCCACAATAGCTTTAAATGAAGACCCCGGTGCGACAGGGTAGGATATATATATGTCCGCGGCGTCGCTGCTTCGTTGTGATCGCCGTGGGAAAGATTTTGCGGGGAATGGTGTTCCTTAACTCTTATCTGTGTTCCCTGGTAGTAATAAGCGTTTGCAGTACAACGGAAGTCATTATCAAAAACAACCCGGCATAAAAAGAAGCATTCACCTCTTTGCTTTCATCAAAGAACAAAAATGCCAGGATGATGGCATATACGGGTTCAAGATTGAAAGTTAGATTAACAGTGAATGCCGGTATTTTTTTTAATACTTCGGCAAACAGAACATATAAGCCTACTGTACAGAAAAGCGATAATAAGATCAGGTAAAAAGTATCCTCCGCACCAGGTATAATACTTTCAGCCGGGAAAAAATACAGGTAAAGGGGAAGTAATATCCCGAGCCCGATAGTGCCACCGATCATTTGGTAATAATTGATGAGCCTGCTGTCGTAGCTTTTTACCAGCCGCTCATTGCAGATGGTATAAAGCGCTGCAAAAGCCGATGAAATAACGCCCAGCACAATACCTAACCGGTAAGATGCATCGAAGTGGAAGATCAGGCTGATGCCTGCTAAAGTTAGTGCACTCAGCAACAGCTCGGAATATTTAAACTTCGTTTTATCGACGAGGGGTTTAAAAACCGCGGTAAAAAAACTGGTAAGGCAATAGCAGATCACACCAATGGAAATATTGGCATACTTGATACTCGCATAAAAGAATACCCAGTGCGCGGTAATGAGCATTCCCGTTTTGGCAATCCCGAGCTTTTCTTTGATAGGGGTATGGATGCGGACGGGGAAAAGCTTTAAAATGAAAAAGAGGATGATGGAGGAAAAAAATACCCTGTACCATGTAAGCAATCCTTCGCTGAGTGAAATAAGCTTTCCAAAAATACCGGTAAATCCTGCGAGCAGCACAGCGAAGTGTAACAACAAATATGATCTTTCCATGTAAGATTTCCGTCTGTTTGTAAAGACAGGATTTAAACATTAAAATTTAATTGAAAATTTTAGGTAAAGAATCGTTTATTGTATAGCAACGATCTCTGTAGCACCTGCTTCACTTTCCGTTTTAACAATGCCAAATCCGGGTGCATACCATTCGGTCGCCTCAAAGTTCAACGGTATGGCAATAGGGCCGGTTTGGATATTTAGCTTTACCTCATAGTGTATGATAATGCAATCCCAGGATCCTGCCGATGTAGTTATCTTTTCTTCACCCGTTGCTCTCCTGTTAAATAGCTGCATTTTTAAAGTCTGCTTTAGTCCGTTATTGTCGATTTCCATAGTGAAAGCTCCATCCTTTAGCGTGCTGCCGGGCTTTATTCCGGGAGGATATTCCAGGAATGCATTTTTCACTTTAGCCTGCGGTTTATTGAATTGCTCGGTTTGCTGCTGGGGAAGGAACAGGTTCATATCCATCATGAGCATGCCGGCAGTACATTTCACATTGCTGGTGCCCTTATTTACCGATTTTCCTTCTTTGTTGAGCAAATTGGTTTGTACTGTAGCAGTGATGCTATTGCCTTTAACAACCTGTGCGGATATCTTGTATATGATCTTTCCGTTGGCATTGCCTTTTTTGTTATATGCAGCAAATGTTATTGTTTTATTCTGTTGCAGGAGGTAGAATGATCCGCATTGCTGGGCGTTTACATCACAGCAGGTAAAGAGGAAAGCGAGCGGTAACCATATTTTCTTTACGGGAAACAGGCGATTCATGTATGAAAGATAGAGAATTATTCAGTATAGTTCGCCGTATCTGTTAAAACAATGATGTAATAAGAATTGCTCTAAACGGCTTATGCGGCTTTGTGGTTTTTTGAAAAAAGGTTGCTCACGAACCTTTTCCATACCGCCAGATTCCTGCCTATTTCTTTGCTGGTTCCCAATTGCAGGGCAGCACCAACCGCTTTTTTGGCGATACCGCCGGTGGGGTTCCAGAACAAGCGTCCGCCCACATAGCCAAGCCCTAATTTAACAGCGGCATTGAGTATTTTGCTTTTCAGCCCCGGATCGGAAGTGAGCTCATTAAATGTGCTTTTGAGCAGGTTAAACGGCTTGAAGCTTTCATAAGTAGCTTTGAATTTTTCCCTTAATTCTTCCTCCATAACAAGGGTTTGGGCTTCCAGCTCTTTGATCCTGGCTTTTATTTCTGCTGAGCGTAAGGGCTTATTCATTTCAGTAGTTTATTGATAACAGCATTATAAAAAGGGGTCTTTATCAGGCTGTTCCGAGCCAGATACAGAACAAGTGCCAGCAATAAATAAAATCCGGCGACAATGAAAAATCCGTAATATGCTTCACCCAGCCACTTTCCTATCAGCAATGCGATGCCGGTATTGAATGCTACAAGACCGATAAGGATAATAATAAAAAGCAGTATCCGGGACAGCAGGGAGGACGCGAGGTCGGTAGTTTTATCAACTGCTTTTAATTTCCATAATTCTGCTTTTGCCTCTATATAACGCCCTGCGTCATCAATGAGCATAGTCACATTTTCGGAAGCTGATTCTTTCATCCGTATACTTTTTATTATTATCCGTGTTTATTGTCGCCGGCACAATGAATGATGACTATTGAGTAAGACTTCCTTTTCACTGCATTATGTCAGCGTTTTTTTTGCCTGGTTTGTGAAAGTGCTTACCTGTCCTTTTCCTTTTTCTATGCCTTCTTCCACTTCGTGCTTCGCGCTGCGGTATTTGTCTTTTACCGTATCCACGAAATCATTAAAAGAATCTTTGAGCTGGTCGCCCAGATCCGAAGTGTTCTTCTTTATTTTTTTCCTGGTTTCGGAACCCTTGTCCGGCGCAAAAAGGATACCTGCCATAGCGCCAATAGCGGCACCGGCCAATAAGCCCAGTAATACTTTAGCATCTACTTTCATAATACTTGATTTTAAGGATGATAGTAATTATTTATTGATTGATTTTATTACTGAAATAATAATACATTTCCCTGCCAAAAATAAATCTTCGCTTTAATTGCCCCCTCTTATAGCGGATGAGAAGATCCCTGCCTATGACTGAGTAATTTATTCCCCATCCTGTGGAATATCTGCTTGATACACCCGCATGCAGGCTATTTTAGACAGTTTCATAAAGTTAAGACTAAATCAGCTCAGAAATCAATTTCCGCCATTTCTTTTGGCATGTTCCCGTATTGCGCTAAATTTTTTTATGACTGTAAGCTACTTGATGGGGTTTCTTACCTTGAACGACCAGGTAAAACTAAAAGTGGCTATCAACTCCCCGGCCTCATTGGTGCCCGTAGTTTGCACTGTGATCATGTTGCTGCCTTTAGCAGAAACAGCTTCCTCTATGGCATCCCGAAGGGCTAAGCCATCCCTGCATACAAAGGAGGTAACTCCCGTGGCTTTTTTATAATATTCCCCGCTCATTTCTGTAATCAGCATAGATACGGAAGGGGTACGCTTATATATATTGGCCAGTGCCAAAGCGCCGGTGCTCATTTCGGCGGCCATAGCCAGGCAGGCAAAGTAAGTGGAACGGAAAGGATTTTTAGTGAACCAGGTGTACGGCACGGTTACCACGCATTTCTCTTCCGAAATGGATTTTATCCTTATGCCTGAGAAATAAGCGGCGGGGATGCGGAAAAACAGGAACAGCCGGAATTTAAGGGGATTGCGGACCAATGCTGTAAAGGGGCTCATATGGTGCAGCTTTTTTTTCGGAGAATGTTACGATCTGGTGTTTTGCGGGTTATTGTTTGCTGATCTCTACCACACAGGTTGCCAACTGGCTGCTGGTTGCCGCGCCTTCAAATTTAATGGTACCGGTTCCGGTGCTTTCATAGCGGATACCTGCAGCTACCTGGGTACGCAGCGCATTGTTCACCCTTGATGCAAAATCGGTCTGGGGCTGTTGGCTGATGGTTTGATTCAACTTGAACCAGTCTATCGGCTGCTTGCTTACCACTATGGCTATGAGGTCTTTGGTGCCGATGCTGTCCGGGGTCATGCTTTTATCTTTTGGGAACAGCCGGTAGCCTGTAATACCGCAAAAGGGAGAATATCTTGTTTTGGAAGGGTCTGAGGTTTCCGGGTAGGGAAACAGGGTATAGCTGGTGCCGTCTGTTTCTTTACCAAATACATAAGTATAACATTCGGTGCTGTTCCTTACTTCCATTTTAAACCTGGTGCCAGCTTTGAGGGGTGTTGTAGTTTCAAACCGGTTGCCACCGCTTACGCGTAAAGGAATATAGCCTTTGGGGCTTGTTTTCTTGCCGTCGTATTGTACTTCCACCAGGCCAATTTCGCAGGCAAAGGGGGTGTTGGCGGCATCACCCGTTTTAGCCATGGGTTCCAACCCATACGCTTCCCTTACATATCGCCTGAAATCGGGATAGCGTACCCAGGCAAACCCGTTATTTCCCCATTCCGGGCCCCAACTGTTCATGATCAAAAAGGATCCGCCATATTTGGTATCGTCATACCCTACAACACACTGGGCATGCCCGCCAAAGCCCATCATGCCTGCATCTCCCGGTTCGGGTATCCACACATCCTTACCCAGCATATTTTGCATATAGCTTTCTCCTACCATCATGCCTATTACCACCGGTGCACCCTGGGCAAGATTTTCCTTAATGGCGCGCATATCCAGCTCCTCCGTGTTGTCGCCCCTGGTCAGCCTGTTAAAGCCGCGCATCCTGAATTGTGCTGCCTGCTGTATTAAGCTGCCGGAAGGCTGCCGCGTGCAATCCTGGTCGTTATACGGGAACTGCTCATAAGGCAATGAGCCCTGCTTGGTCATATATTCCATTGCCCTCAAAATATAAGATCCCTGGCAGCCGTCGAGCCCGATCTGGTTATATAAAAAAGAGGGGCTGAACTTTATATTGTCGGCATTTTGCCCGGTGCGTGATGCTTCCAGTATGGTTCTTGCCGCGTATGCGCTGCTCCATGCCACACAACTGCCCTGCTCTCCCTGGTTGCCTGCCTGCGGCGCGTAGCGTTGCAGGTTAGTGGCTTCGGGCAATGGGTTTTTTGTATTGTCGTCTTCGAGGGCTTCATATATGCTGGCTTTCCGGAATTGTTGAGGGTCGAGTATACCTCCTGTAGCCAGTTGCCCTGCCTGGCTCAGGATATCCCCGCAACCGCTGCGCCCCAGTAAAAAATAACCGCCTATGCCTACAACTGCTATTACCAGTATGCCTTTTATTCCGAAGATCCGTAATAAAAGCGGTAAAAGTGCCAGTAATCCACCACCTCCGGAACCGCCACTGCTTTGTCTTCCGCCTCCCTGGTCATTGAACTGCTCTTGCTGATCCTGTGGATCATCTGTCATCCGTATAGGCATAACTGATATATTTTAGATAACTAAATGTAAATGATTTTATTGATTTGAGGCATATGCCTTTAAACCGCAGTTCAGCCAGTCTTCGTATTCCTTTACATCGGGAGTGTAGCCGATCGGGTGGGTAAGTAATTTACCGGTATGACTTAATATCACATACAGGGGCTGCGTGGATCTCCCGAAATTTTCAGTTTGAAAAGTGGCCCATTTGTCGCCGATGGTTTCAATATCCTTGTCTTTTCCGTCGGCAAAATTGTAGGTAAACCTGTCGGCGGGGGGCAGTTTCTTGCGATCGTCAACATACAACGAAACCAGGATGAATTGTTCGTTCAGCAGAGATGAGATCTCGGGACGGGTCCAAACCTGCTCTTCCATTTTCCGGCAGTTTACGCAGGCCCATCCCGTAAAATCAACAAGGATAGGTTTGTTTTGCTGTGCAGCAAGCTGCATCGCTTTCTCAAAATCGTTC
>CAZREP010000189.1:0-9223 GCA_964599035.1 uncultured Terrimonas sp.
TCGGGTGGCTTTTGGTTACTTTTTCCACAAAAAGTAACAGAAAAACAAAACAAAAAGTAGATATATATTATTATTGAAAATAAGGAATTGTAGTTTAGTCATGAACAATTGCCAGTATAGTACACGTATGAATATCGGAAATGCACTGGCGGTATGCCTGATGATCCTTGCGTTATGGAGTTGCGGCAATTTTCAGAAGAACCGGCAATCCGGCAACGAAAAAGAGCAGTTTTTCATAAATAATCTTCCTCGTAACATCTACGTCGAAGGAGGCAATTTTCATGTGCAGGGCGTTGTTGTTGATACCCTGCGAGGGCACGTCTATTATTCGTTTACAACCACCCTGGTAAAGACCAACTTAAAGGGAGAGATCGTCGGGAGCGTTGATGGTTTCATCGGGCACCTGGGCTGCCTCGCTATCAATCCTGGAGACGGGCGCATTTATGCCTCACTGGAGTATAAAAATGATAAGATAGGCAAAGGGATCTTAAAAGGATTAGGGAATGAATCGAAAATGAGCGAGAATGAAAATTCTTTTTATATCGCCATTTTCGACGGGGAAAAGATCATCCGGCAGGGCATGAATGCAGAAGAGAACAACATCATCAGCACCGTTTATCTGAAAGAAGTGGTTGACGATTACAACTCAGTAATAATGCACAGGGGTAAACAGGTGGAACACCGTTATGGATGCAGCGGTATTGATGGAATTGCTTTTGGTCCCCGGTTTGGACAAAAACAAGGAAAAAACTTATTAAACGTGGCCTACGGCATATATGGTGATACTTCACGTACCGACAACGATTACCAGGTGATCCTGCAATACGATGCCGACAGTCTCCGGCAGTATGAGCGCCCCCTCTCGCAAAGCCGTTTTAGTGTGACCGGACCGGACAAACCCCTGGACAAGTATTTTGTATACACCGGGAACACCACGTATGGCATTCAGAACCTGGAATATGACGCAAACACCGGCTATTGGTTGGCTGCTGTTTATCCCGGAAAAAAATCATCGTTTCCCAATTACAGCCTGTTTGCCATAGACGGCTCCAAAAGCCCGGTGCTGCAGGCGTTGAAAGGATTTGATAACAGTGAGAAAAAAGTGCTGCGACTGGCAAAAGCCGGCATGCACGATGAGCAAAGCGGCATATATGGGTGGCATTATAAATGGGGCGCTACCGGTATCTGTTCCCTGGGTAACGGGTATTTCTATATTTCTCAAAACGGCGTAACTGAAAATAAAAAGCAATATTGCAATCTTCAACTATACCACTGGACAGGAGAGCGTTCGCATCCGTTTGAGGAAGTAAAATAACAGTTAGGCTTATTTTTTCTTTATTGTAAATGCAAAGTGGATACTATGCTTTCGGTCTTTTAAAAAGGTTTTCAACTTTCTAGAAAGTTGGAAACCTTTTGCCACCGCAGGCAACAGAAATATTTTGAATACGATGCATTACATTTGTTATGCAAATCGTATTTATGAAGCATCTTTTGTTCTTGTTCGTTATGGCATCTATTGTAACAGCATGTAATACGGGAGAAGATAATAGCTCATCCCGGGAATCAGTGTATGACAGCACCACTAACCCTTTTGCCAGGGAAAGTGAATTGCCCTACCATGCTGTGGCGTTTGATAAAATAAAAGATGCTGATTTTAAGCCTGCTTTTGAAGCGGCCATCAAATTGCATATGGCCGAAATTGAACGGATTGCCGGCGATACCGCTGCTCCTACTTTTGAGAATACGCTTGTGGCCCTGGAAAAAAGTGGTGCTATGCTCAACCGTGTTGACCTGGCGTTTAATGTACTTACCGGTGCCAATACCAACGATGATCTCCAGAAAACAGAAGAAGAGATGGCGCCAAAACTGTCGGCGCATAATGATGAGATTTACCTGAATGAAAAGTTATTTAAGCGCGTTGATGTGATCTATCGCCAGCTTCCGTCGCTGGAGTTAGATACAGAGTCGAAAAGGCTGGTGGAATATTACCATCAGCAATTCATTATAGCCGGAGCCGGTTTGTCGGAGCCGGACAAGGCACAGTTAAAAAGGCTGAACGAGGAAGAAGCGGCCTTAAGCACGCGCTTTGCCAACCAGTTGCTGGCAGCGGCGAAGGCGGCAGCATTAACGGTCAGTTCAAAGGAAGCGCTTGCCGGACTGCCGGATGCGGAAATAGAAGCTGCTGCCGAAGCGGCAAAGAAAGACGGAGAGGCGGGAAAATGCAAGCTGTCGATCATCAATACCACGCAGCAACCGGCATTGCAATCATTAAAGGATCGCCATACGCGGCAACAACTGTTTGAGCGTTCCTGGACACGTGCAGAGCAGAACGACAGTAATGACACCCGCAGCAATATCCTGCGCATTGCCGAAATACGTGTACAAAAGGCAAAGCTGCTGGGCTTTCCTGTGTATGCTGCCTGGAAACTGCAGGACCAGATGACCAAAACCCCTGAAGCGGTAACCCGCTTTCTGTCGCAATTGGTGCCGGCTTCGGTAAAGAAAGCCGCAACAGAAGCGGCGGATATCAGGGCGTTGATAGCGCAGGAGAAAGATACCTTTTCACTGCAGCCATGGGATTGGGATTTCTATTCGGAAAAAGTGCGTAAGGCAAAATATGATATAGATGAAAGCCAGGTGAAGCCTTATTTTGTGATGGACAGCGTGTTGGAGAACGGGGTGTTTTTTGCGGCCAACCGGTTGTATGGCATCACTTTTAAGGAAAGAAAGGATATACCCGTTTACCAGGAGGATGTGAGGGTGTTTGAGGTGTTTGATAATGATGGAACACCTATGGCATTGTTTTATGCCGATTATTTTAAGCGTGATAATAAACGCGGTGGCGCCTGGATGAGTAATATGGTAGTGCAATCGGGGTTACTGGGTACGCGTCCCGTAATTTATAATGTGTGTAATTTCCCCGAGCCGGCAAAGGGTCAGCCCGCGCTCATCAGCTTTGATGATGTAACCACGATGTTCCATGAGTTTGGTCATGCGCTGCATGGCATATTTGCCAGCCAGCAGTATCCGTCGTTGTCGGGTACCAATGTGGCGAGGGATTTTGTGGAAATGCCTTCCCAGTTCAACGAGCATTGGGCGCTGGATCCCATCGTGCTGAAAAATTATGCAAGGCATTACCAAACAGGGGAGACCCTTCCGCAGGCATTGATCGATAAGATCAAAGCAGCCGCTACTTTTAACCAGGGTTATGCTTTCACGGAGCTTTTAGCCGCTGCACAGTTAGATATGCAATGGCATTTGCTGTCGCCGGAAGACAGTATGATAAAGGATGTGGATGCATTTGAAAAGGCTGCATTGAAAAAAACAGGTTTGGATATTTCATATGTGCCGCCGCGTTACCGCTCTTCTTACTTTTTACATATTTGGGCCAATGGATATCAATCGGGGTATTATGCTTATAGCTGGGCCGATATGCTCAACCACGATGCTTTTGAATGGTTCAAAGAACATGGCGGACTTACCAGGGAGAACGGTCATCGTTTTCGCGACATGATCCTGTCAAAAGGCAACAGCGAAGATCTTGCAGCAATGTACCGTGCGTTCCGTGGTAAGGAGCCCGATATCCGGTACCTGCTGAAGAACAGGGGGCTGCTTTGAAGTTCTTCTTTATAGTGAGATCACTATTCTTTTTCGCTCCGTATTCATTCCACGGTGGGTGTACGCTGCCTCTTCGGCCTTTTTGTCCTCTGATGCTGTAATTATTGAAACGTTTCCGTAGGAGAAGGTCTCCTTCATTGTTCCTTTTTCTTCCCCGCTCTTTTTTGTAAATACTGTTACCGGAATATTTTTCTTCAGGCTCTTCGCTTTGTCAGGATGAATATGTATAGTATTATCAACCTGTACAATAAATTTATATATGACGGGTACCTCATTTGTGCCTTGTCCGTTTCTTTTCCTGGCTTTCTTCAGCCAGTCTTCCTTTTGCTTTTCAGCCCGCTCGACGGAAACTTTCTTTAAACTGTCAAGCCTCCTCTCCCCTTCACTGAACATTTTTCCCGCAGAGGAGAATTGTTCTGCCAGGGAATTGAAGAGTGATAATTTCAGTTGCTCCTGAGCCAGGAGTTGGCTATACTGGCTGTTGAGGAGAATGGTCTTTAGTGTTGTTGCATCAATTTGTTTGATCAGATCATTTATTGCCCCGGCATTGGCGATCGCCATATCTTCTTCGGCATGTTTCCACCAGGATACTCCGTCTTTTGTGTCGGTATCGGGGAGATCATGCCTGAAGGAGAAATAATGACCGTCGAAAAAAGCGGTCGGTGGGATAGGTCCTGTAAAAATATCTGGCGGGGAGCTTATCTCAGCGTCATCATTGAATAGGGGTTGAGTAGGAGAAGGAGGGAGCGGCGGCACATCGTTTAACGGTATTCCTCCCCTGGTAAAGGGTGGCAAAGGAACCATTCCCTGAGATGCGGGCGTGTTGGTTTTGCTGTTTTTCCTGCTGCGGGAGAGCTCTTTTTCTAACGGTATCTTCATCTTTTTTTCCGGGGCCACCTGCGGTGATGTTTTGTGATCGGGCAAGACCGCCATTACACCGGCGATCAATGGGTTTACAGAATTGGTATTGTTATTATATGTTCTGTCCGGGAGTGTTCTTTTAGTGTTCCCTGCCTGGGGTGATAACCATGCTACGGATGTCATCACAAAAGTCATTAATACCAGCGCCAGTAATCTTTGCCCGTAATTAAAAGGAGCTGTATTAATATTCATTATCCTTTTTATCCTTACCAGGAGCTGGCGGCTATTTCCTGTTGCGGCGATTGCCATGGGCTGTAAACCCACTCTCATCTGCTCCAGCGACAGGAGGGCCGAAGCATAGCTATGGGGATCAAAACGATGTTGAAGCACCATGTCATCACAACAATGCTCTCGCTCTTTTTTCAGTGACCTGCCCAGCAAATGAACGAACGGATTGAAAAAGAGGATCGTTTCAATTACCGAGGCAATAATATTGATGAGATAATCATTGCGTTTAATATGCGCCAGTTCATGCAATATGATGGATTCCACCTGTTGAACACTGAGATGATTCAGGGTGGCTAAGGGTAGAAGAATAACAGGTTTAAAAAAATTGAGGGTGGCTGGCACGCTGATATGCAGGCTGAGATAGATATGCACTTTTTTGGTGATCCCTATTTTTTGTGCATAACGCGCTGCCAGTTTTACCCAATGATCGACCGGCTTAACCAGCCCTTTTGTTTTTAGCTGCCTGGAGTGCCAATACGCCTTTACCAGTTTTGTAAGCAGCAATAGCAGTACAATAAGGTAAGCGGCCGAAATATACGGGAGGTATTGATTAGCAAAATCGGTTATTCTTCTAGAAAAAAAAGTATCAATAGGGGGGCTCAGTACCATTGCAGTGCCGGAATCTTCTTGGGGGCCGGATGAGGATCCGTTTATTCTTAGTATGTCGTTGTATGTATTGGCAAGCGTTGCTATAAACCATCCAAAAGAGCCCAACAGCAATACGGCAGCTGTAAAATGTTTTAACGAAGGGGCTATTTTCCGGTGAATATTACATATTACCTGGTAAACGATCCATAGAAGGGCCGATTGCCATATGCTTGCGGCAATTGTCCATCCCAGGGCAATCAAAAACGGTGATTGGTATATAGCAATCATTGAGGTGCTTTTAGTATTACTTTTTCAATGTGTTCAGCAATTTTTGTATTTCCTCTAATTCATCAGGGCTGGCTTTGTGATTGCCCAGCGCCTGCATCACTAATTGGGCAGATGATCCCGAAAACAGGTTATCAATTATTTTTCCCACAAAGTGCTTCTGCGTTTTTTCGCGGCTTACAGCCGGGTGGTAGATGTGGGTTTTGGAGGAATCATTCCGGCTTACTAATCCTTTCTCATGCATGATCTGCATAAGTTTCAGGGTAGTGGTATAACCCACATCTTTACTGACAGATAAAATTTCATGTACTTCTCTCACCGTGGCCTTTTCCTTATCCCACAAAACCTGCAATATCTCCAGCTCGCTTTCAGTAGGTCTTATTGATTTTTTTGCCATGTATACGATTTTTTTCGTATCGAAAATACGAGTTCATTCGTAACAAAACAAGTCCGGCTGAATTTTTTACGAAAAAATTTGGAAAAGGGCTGGCATAAGAAAGTCAGGAGTGAAAGTGATCGCTTTCTCTCCTGACTTTTAACAGAGCGTTGTAATTGGTTTGCCTTGCTTTACTGTTTCAGCAGTTTAATGACATCAATGGTGCCGTCTTTGTTCACCACCTGTAATAAATAGATACCATTCTGGATATGCTGTATATTCAGAGAGAAGGTGCCTCCCTGGTTCTGTGATGGTACATATCTCATTACTGTTTGCCCGCTGGCAGCTACTACATTTATCTGTGCTATCGCTTTACCGCTTTGGATGTTTACCTGGCTCCTGGCGGGGTTGGGATAGGCTTTTAATGCTACCTGGCTTCCATTGCATTGTATTCGAATCGCCTTTATATCTGTACTGGAATATTTTCCATCGAAATCCACCTGTGTGATGCGATAATAGTTTACTCCGCTGGCCGGTGCTTCGTCTGTAAATTTATAGGTATTTGTGGTGTTGCTGTTGCCTGCTGCTCCCACCCGGGCAATGGCGGTAAATTCATAGCCGTTGCTGCTGCGTTCTACCACAAAATGGCTGTTGTTTTGTTCCATTCCGGTCTGCCATTCCAGCAATGCTTTACATCCATCCGCCTTAACGGTAAAGGAAGTGAAGGTAGCGGGAAGGATGATGTTGTTGATGCTCCCGATGGCCAAAGCCGAGATTACCTGCCCACCGGGAATGATGCCTTTTAATGTAGAACCTTTGGTTATCCCGCTTGCGTAAGGTACGGGCAATCCGCTGGAACTGCTCAGGTCTATCCATTCAAACAAGTCAGGGGCAAATCCTAATAGCCGCAAATCTCCCGGCTGCATACCCATATGGTTGGTTAAGTCGGGAATGGAAACGGTGATGGTTTGCGGATCGGCCATAGCCATACCGTCATAGTGAACAGGAGTAGGACCTACAGATGCACTCTGAAAATGCCAGTCCCAAAAACCGGTTTTCACAACATCCGCAATGTTAGGAGGGAGTATCCCTCCTCCTGTTGTAGGATTATAGAGAAATGGGTAGTAGCTTGGGGTGGGATCTGGCGTAGCACCAGGATCTCCGTCAACCCAGCCAACGGTGAGCGTATAGTCTGTTTCGTTAAAAGTACCTTGTCTCCTTAACTGGTAAACAGCACTACTGTTGCCAACGGGGAAAGTAAAATCCCCGCCATGACCAGGCAATTGCGTGCTTCCTACATAATTGATCTCACTTACGAAACCATCTACATGTTGCGCATCACTCAACCCTCCTTCATAAGAGGCGTTGTTGATAAAAACTATGGCTCCCTGGAATACAGAAAAGTTATTTAAAGCAGGCATTGACCTTAAAGTAGTGGTAATTCCGTTATTAAAGTATAGTTTTTCTGTTATAGCTATGCCTCCGGGCGGTTGTCCTCCAAAATCGGGGTCTATAATATAATATCCCTGGTTGTAGTTAAGAATGTCCATGCGATTTCCTTCACCAGTATTAAAATAAACAGTGTCAAACATTATCGTTCCGTTTTCTCCCTGGATTTCATTTGTCCCCTGGTACAGGAAATAGTCGCTGTTATTACTTTTTTCTCCGTAATCTACACCCGTAGGACCAATATTAAAACGGGTAAGCCAGTAGCCGTTTACCTCAAAGACCTGGTTGAGGTGATTGTATCGAACATTAGCGGGAGGTATATTCCTGCGCCAGGTTTGTTCATTCACAATCGTAGTGGTATAACCGGGAGAAGGATCTGTATGAACGCCGGAAGAGAGGTCTCCGGCAGGGATATTGTATTGGGGTTGTCCCTTAACAATAGCACTAAACACGATCGCTACAGTAAAAAGTAAAATTGGTTTCATGAACATGCCTGTTTATGTACTGACTGAAAATGTTTTTCCGGGAAGTTTAAGAAGTGGTATTCAAGGAATAAAGGAAAAAGACTGAAAAAAAACGGGCTTCAAAGGAGGCTGATAGCGGTAGGATTAGAGATGATTTTACCCAATAGGATCTGGCTCTTTCGGATGGTGTTGTGCTTTGTGTTTATTAAAGCGGGCGTGAAGATACAATTCTTACTCAATCAACAGCTCGCCTCTCTATAAAATTTTTACTAAGCTACTACATACAGTTACGATGAGAAGCTCATAAAAGTTTGAAAAAGAACATATTTTTTTATTTACACTATAACTTATTGATCATTAATGCATAAAATGAATATATTCTGAATTTATCCTATGGTAAATTCCACAGTTGAGCCGGTTTTCCGCTTGTTTTATACAAGCCGGAACAGATCATCTCATCTTAAGGTCCGAAGAGGCGGTTGTTATTATCTGCACCTGTTCAGTTGCCTGCTTTTTTTCTAAGGTTGCCTGGCTTGTTTTAGTGTTATAAATTTCAGCAAGGGTAGGGGCTATTACCAGCGAAACGATAGACATGAGCTTGATCAGGATATTCATGGAAGGACCGGATGTGTCTTTAAACGGATCTCCCACAGTATCTCCGGTTACAGAAGCTTTATGGGGATCTGATTTTTTATAGAACATTTCGCCGTTGATCTCAACACCTTTTTCGAATGATTTTTTGGCATTGTCCCAGGCGCCTCCGGCATTATTCTGGAACATACCCATCAGCACACCGCTCACTGTAGCGCCGGCTAAAAATCCTCCCAACGCTTCGGGACCCGCTAAAAAGCCGATAACCAGTGGGGAAATAATGGCAATGGCGCCGGGTAACAGCATTTTCTTTATGGAGGCCTCTGTAGAAATGGCAACACACTTGTCGTATTCAGGTTTCCCGGTCCCTTCCATAATGCCGGGGATGGTACGGAACTGGCGGCGAACTTCTTCTACCATGCTCATCGCTGCCTGGCCTACGGCACGAATAGCCAGTGAGGAAAAAATAAAAGGTATCATCCCGCCGATAAACAGCGCCGCCAGTACTTTAGCATGGTAAATGTCAATACCCTCTATTCCGGCAACACCTACAAAAGCGGCAAATAAAGCCAGTGCGGTTAATGCCGCGGAGGCAATAGCAAAGCCCTTTCCGGTAGCGGCTGTAGTATTACCTACGGCATCGAGTACATCTGTTTTTTCACGTACTTCTTTAGGCAGCTCGCACATCTCTGCTATGCCGCCC
>CAZREP010000190.1:0-9211 GCA_964599035.1 uncultured Terrimonas sp.
GGATGCTCTTACTCTCATTATATTGAGTTTTAATATATTAATATTATTTATATCTGAAAATAATTCTTCCCCGGCTCAGATCGTAAGGGCTCATCTCCACTCCCACTTTATCTCCCGGCAAGATCCTTATATAGTGCATTCTCATCTTACCCGAAATGGTAGCCAGGATCTCGTGCCCATTCTCTAATTTCACCTTGAACATCGCATTGGACAAGGCTTCTAAAATAATCCCATCCTGTTTAATAAGTGTTTGTTTTGCCATACCGTTTTTGGGTGCGCAAAGATACGATTATAATATTGATTATAACAAAAAAAGAGAAATTTTCCCCGAAGGGCGCAAGATATGCAGATAAAGGCTAATAAAAAAGCTTTTTTATGCTAACCCGAGATGGGCATTGGTCATAGCCTGGTAATGATTCTGGAACTGGTGCACAGGAATGCTATTGCTGACTTCCCGGTGCTCATCGCGATATGTGAGCAGCATGCTGTTGCCGTCATTTTTAGGATAACGTACTATAAACGGACCTCTTACATATGCCACTCCGTCGCCGGTAATGGCGGGGTCGGATGAAGTTGCAAACCCAAGCGCTTCCAGCATAGCGGGTGTAAGCGGTATAGCGCTGAGGTCGTCGTTGCTATACCAAAATTCCTGGTCGCCGTGAGCTACCAGCACTTTTTTTTCTTCCCTGTCTATATCCAGCACCTCTCCCGTATTCACCACGTCCTCAAAACGGGCATTTAGGATATCTCCCTTTTTAATTTCGGAAAGCCTGATCATGACAAGAATAGTTTAATATAAGTCTAATGTAAAGAAAATTATTGATAACCTGTAAAGAACCAAATGACAAGAACCAAATAAAAATCAAATAACAAATCCGAAGCCAAAAGATCGAAATCCGAAAAGGGACAGAAAAGAGACTCGTATACCATATCCTCTTTGCGCCGCTGCTCCTTTGCGCCCGCTGCGTGAAACAGTGGTGCAAAGCGCCAGGAACCAAATGACAAGAACCAAATAAAGATCAAATACCAAATCCGAAGGATAAATCCCGCACGAGCGGGACGAAATCCGAAAAGGAAGCATTAAGAATCAAATGAAGCTCAAATCAGAAATTAATAAATCAGAAATCCGCCGATGACCAACACCCCATTTCCACATTCTCATATTCCCACATTTCCCACATTTCCCACATTTTCCTACGGCACCACCACCGTTTTGCTTTGTACGGTATGAACGCTGAAATACCCGAGCGCTCCTCCTTCCATATTCGATACCGGATTTGCAGGAGATGCCGAATTGCTGTAGCCTGAAGCGCCCTGGTCGAGACTATACCAGTATTTGTATATCTCCGGCGCTATGCATAGCATTTCCACCTTAACCGTATCGCCGCTTTTAATTTCATCCCCGTCGTCATCCGGCGCTATAAATAATGTAACAACCGACGCCTTGCCGTCGGAATAATCATCATCGCGTATAAATATGTTTCTCTCCTTCAGTCCATTCACATACTGAACAAAGCGGTAGCTATTGCCTTTCCCCGGAGGATCACTGAAAGTTACATTAGCCAACTGCACAGTTTCCCCAAAAAACCGCTCCTCCTGCATATACAGCGAATCCATATTAACCATAGCCGGCATAGTACAGGAGGCAGTAAAAACCGCCCCGTCAATGGCTACCCTCAGCGTATAAAACCGGCCAGTGGCTGCAGTAAGTGTTCCCGAACGGTAGACTCCTGTGGCAGCAATATCCGTAAGCGTGGCGGCATTGCCGTTATGATCCGTAATGGATACCTCTGCGCCGGTAACGCCTTCAAAATCATTACTGTTGCTGAAGCTTTGGGTTTTGGATACCCGCACCGCACAATCTCCTGCGTGATCGGTAAGTACCCCCTCTATTACATATCGCTTTTCCGAATCATTCAACGCAATATCTATCACTTTTTCACACGATGTAAGAACGAAGGCTGTAATCAGAACAAATAATATACGCACACGCATGGCTGTCAGAATTTAAAAGAATAGGATACAGAAGGAATATATTTAAACAAAGCGAGTTGCACGGCTTCTGTTTTACCGGGCTCATCTTTGCTTTCCCGGAAGGATATGGTGTATGCATTTTCCCTGCCGTAGGCATTGTACAGGCTGAAGCCCAGCTCGGAAGAAAATCTCTTCCGTTGCTTTAACAGCCAGGTGGCTCCTATATCCAGGCGATGATAAGAAGGCATCCTGTAAGCATTCCTGTCGGTATAATAAAAATAGGTTTGATCATTTATGCTGTATTTGCCTGCAGGAAAAGTTACCGCGTTACCCGTATAATATATCCAGTTGGCAGACAATGTCCACTTCTTTCCAAGCTGGTATGATGCCACCAGCGACAGGTCGTGCGTTCTGTCCTGCCGGGCATTATACCATTTGTTGTTATTGATACCTTCGATCTTTTTCTCTGTCTTGGATAAGGTATAGCTCAGCCATCCGGTAAATTTTCCCGATTTCTTTTTAAACTGGAATTCCAGTCCATATGCTCTCCCTTTCCCGAACAACAACTGCGTTTCAATGGCATCGGAATTGATAAACACATTCGCCCCGTCGCGGTAATCAATCTGGTGCTGCATCGTTTTATAATAGGTTTCTGCTGTCAGTTCATACTGATTGTCCCAAAGGTTTTTATAATAGCCTATAGCAAACATGTCCGAGACCTCCGGCCGGATGATATTGGTGCTGGCCACCCACTTGTCTGTGGGGCTTGAAGTGATGGAATTACTGATCAAATGAAGGTTCTGCACGTTGCGCACATAGGACGCTTTTACGGAACTGGTTCCGTTCAACTGGTAGCTTACGGCAACACGCGGCTCGGGATGGACATATGTTTTAACAAAAGCGCCCTTTTCATAGCTCAGCGTATCTGTCACTTCCCCCTCGCCGTTCACATCATAAAAGTCGCCCCCGCCCAATATGCTGAACAAGGTAAGCCGCAGTCCGTAAGTAAAGTTGAGCTTCGCGGCAGCTTTCCATGTATTGGTAAAATACAGCGCATTCTCCCAGGAATACCTTTTTTGCAATAAGGCCAAATTAATGGCCGACTGGTCGGAAACAGGACGCACTTCTCCGGGACGTATGGTATGATGAACAGAATTGAACCCGAAGCGGATGTTATTATTATTGTTGAGATACCACTGAAATTCCTGCTTGAGATTGAGGTCGCGGATCTGCGAGAAGATATCGAACTCATTTGCACCGCTGCGGATGGAAATATTATAGTTGTAATTGCTGAAAATGAGAGAGGTATTGGAAAACAGCTTACTGTTGAAGATATGGTTCCAGCGCAGGGTACCGGTTGCATTACCCCAGTCCAGTCCAAAAGTTTGTCCCGCGGCCAGCACATCCTTCCCAAAATAGCCCGAAAGATAGAGACGGTCTTTTTCACCAATATCATAGTTGAGCTTGGCGTTCAGATCATAAAAATAAAGGGTGTTGTTTTTCAACGAAGAATCGCCGGACAGTTTTAAAAACATGTCCGCATATGTTCTTCTGCCGGTAATTAAAAAGGAGGATTTGTTTTTCTGTACCGGGCCTTCCACATTCAGTTTTGCAGATATCAGGCCAATGCCTCCGCTCACATTATAATCCTGGTTGTTGCCATCGTTCATTTTAATATCCAGCACCGACGATAGTCTCCCTCCGTATTGCGCAGGCATACCGCCTTTATATACCGTTACATCTTTAATGGCGTCGGAGTTAAAGGTGGAAAAAAATCCCAGCAGGTGCGACGCATTGTATACGGTAGCTTCGTCCAGCAGGATCAGGTTCTGGTCTGCTGCACCGCCTCTCACAAAAAAGCCGCTGTTGCCTTCTCCCGCCGCCTTAATGCCGGGCAATAGCTGTACGGTTTTCAGCACATCCCGCTCACCCAGCAAAACGGGAATATTCCGGATCTCTTTGGTGTTCAGCTTTTCAATGCCCATCTGCGGGCTGCTGAGGCTCCGTGCTTTGGAATTAGCTGTAATGGTAATATTATCGAGTGTTTTAGGCTCCTCCTCCAGCGCAATATTCAGCGTAATATTTTTATCCAGTGCGATATCGCGCGAGTAGGCAAGCATCCCTACTGCCGATATGGTTACGGTATAATTTCCCCTGACCAGCGAAAGGGAGTAGAACCCGTAATCATTGCTGAAGGTTCCGGCATAGCCCGCCCTGATGCTGGCGCCGATAACCGTTTCCCCGGTTTGCTTTACCCTTACCGTTCCGCTGATCGTAAATTTTTCCTGACTGCTGGCATGTGCTATTATAAACAGCGCCATTAGCATTAACAATAATCTGTTCATTTAGCCCCTGTTTGAATGCTGGATTCCGCATTACCGGATATACAATAATGCAATATCGGGCAATAACAGTCCACAAAAGAAGATACACCTTCCCAAAAGGCCAACGAAGATACAGGGCAAACCATCAGCATACACCCGTAATCCATCCCCATTGTAATAATTAAAAAAAGTATAACAAAAAACCGGACGTCCGGTCTGACCCCCCTTTCGTCGGGTACTGAATGAACCCGCTTTTCCTTTATGCTTCTCTTTCTTCGCCAGCGTCTGTCAGCACCATAGGCTCGCTTCTTCTCTCACCGATCTGCTGGCGCCACATAGCATAATACAATCCTTTTTTATCTACCAGAAACTCGTGTGTTCCCGATTCGGCAACTTTACCTTTTTCAAGCACGTAAATGGTATCGGCATGCATAATGGTAGACAGACGGTGTGCAATGAGAATAGTGATCGGGTCGCGCTGCGCTGATATTTTTTTGATGGTTTCCGTAATGGCTTCCTCAGTAAGCGAATCCAGCGCCGATGTCGCTTCATCAAAGATCAGCAGGCGGGGATTTCTTAATAATGCCCTGGCAATGGCTATGCGCTGCTTTTCACCACCGGACAGCTTCATACCACCTTCACCCAAAACCGTATCCAAGCCTTTCCCGGAACGGGCAAGCATACCCTCGCAGGACGCCTGGCGCAAAGCATGGAGCATTTCTTCATCCGTTGCACCAGGTTTCACGAACAATAAATTATCTTTTATAGTACCAAAAAACAGCTGCGTATCCTGCGTTACAAAGCCGATCTGGCGGCGCATTTCATTATAGCGGATATCGGAAGCGGGAATATCATTAAAATAGATCTCCCCTTTTACCGGGCGGTACAAGCCTACCAGCAATTTTACCAGGGTAGACTTCCCGGAGCCTGAAGGTCCCACGAACGCGATGGTATCACCGCTTTTCAACTCAAAGGAAATATCATCAATAGCGTTTACGGAGGCGGAAGCATGCCGGAATAGCACATGTTCAAAACGCATAGACTCCAGCGGGCCGATAGCAACAGGCTCTTCCGGTCTCGATTCCACCGGCTTTTTCATAAGCCTGTCAAAATTCATTATAGACGCTTCGGCCTCACGGTATGAAAGAATGATATTGCCTAAATCCTGCAACGGTCCAAAAATAGTGGTGGAGATGAACTGCATGCTGATGAGCTCACCCGTGGTGAGCACATGCCGGAAGATGAGCCATAATAAAATAAACAAAATAGATTGTCTCAATAAGGTGAGCGCCGAGCTCTGTAAAAAGCTGAGCATCCGCACTTTTTTTACTTTTTGCAGCTCCAGGTCGAATATTTTTTGGGTATGATCCCTCAGTCTTCTTATTTCGGGATAGGTAAGCCCCAGGCTTTTAACCAGTTCTATATTGCGCAACGATTCGGTGATGGCGCCCGACATCTGGTTGGTTTCACGGTTGATGGATCGCTGCAGGGTCTTTATTTTTTTGCTCAGCAGGCCGGTAAGCCCGCCCAGCACTACCACACCGATCACAAAAACCGGTATCAGCAACCAGTGTTTGGTAATAGCATACCATATCAAAAAGCCAATACCGATGAGCGACGAAAAAAGGATATTGATAAACGAATTAATGAACCGTTCGGTATCGGTCCTTACTTTTTGCAGCACCGACAAGGTTTCGCCGCTTCGTTGCCCTTCAAATTCCTGGAAGGAAAGCCGCAGGGTTTGCTTCAGCCCGTCGTTGAATATCTGCATGCCGAATTTTTGCACGGCAAGCCGCATCACATAGTCCTGCAGGGTTTTGGACAGCCGGGCCAAAAGCGCAATGGCCACAGCCACCAGCAGCCAGAACGTTACCCCACTCACTAATTCCTTTTCTGTTTTGCTGCCCGGATGAGTAGCATAGTCGTCAATGATCTTTCCGAAGATCAGCGGATCAACCAGGGTAAGCAACTGGGCTATGCCCGCCAGTGCGAGAGAAAGCAGGATCAGCCAGCGCTGCGGTTTAAGATAATGCCAGAGTATATTCATTGGTCAGATTTCGTTTGATGTAATAGCTCATGCTAATGAAATTAGGGAAATAAAATAAGTTCTTTTAAGAACGCTTCTACTCCAAACACCTCCCATTTATTTTTTAAAGGGTACTGTCCGGCAACCGGTACTATTACTACATGATGTTTTCCGGCTGTATCTGATACGGCTTCTGTATTACCCCTGGAAAGTTGTGGTGCTGTACTTAACTTTATTTCAATGGCATACTCAACCCTATTCCCTTTTACCAGTAACATATCCAACTCTGCGCCGGCCGCCGTACGATAAAAATAGGGTTGTATACCTCCGGGAATTACACTCAGTATTTGCTGTATTACAAAACCTTCCCAACTGTTGCCTGCCTGTGGGTGGCCCAGTAGCTGCTCATAACTGTTTAGTGACAATAAATAATGCAACATCCCCGTATCCCGGATATAAATCTTCGGCGTTTTTACCAGGCGTTTAGCCGAATTATGGTGCCAGGGTTTCAAGGTGCGGGTAAGCATGGCTTCTTCCAAATAATAGAGCGCATTGGAGATCGTTGGACTGCTTACTCCCAGCGACCGGGCGAGGTTGCTCACATTCAGCAACTGCCCATGCTGATGAGCGATCATCTGCAGAAGTCTTTCTACCTGTGTAGCAGCCATAGGCAACCCCAGCATGGCAAGGTCGCGGGTAGCATAGCTGCGTACAAAACCGGCATACCATTGCATGGCATCATCGTCTTTTTGGGCCAGAAACGCTTCAGGGAATCCCCCCCGGAACCACAATTCATTTAACCGGCCTTCTTTCAGTTCGGGTAAGGTGAATGGGAAAAGCTCCCGGTACCGTACTCTCCCTGCCAGGGATTGTGAACTATGCTGTAGCAATTCCGGCGATGCAGAGCCGAGCAATAAAAATCGGCCGGGTATGCGGTGTTTATCTATCAGCGAACGCAGCACAGGAAACAAATCCGGCACAAATTGCACTTCGTCAAGGATAACCGTTTTATCTTCAAAACGGGTTAAAAAAAGTTCCGGATCGGTCAGCCTCACCCTGTCTGATGGTAATTCCAAATCCAGGTACAAAAATTTTCCTTTTCCCGTTTCTGCCAACTGCTTTACCACCGTGGTTTTGCCTACTTGCCTTGGACCATACAGCACCACTGCGGGCACCGTTTGCAAGTCTTTGCAAATAATCTCGGCCAGACTTCTCTGATACATTCATACTATATTAATCATGCAAATTTAAAATAAATTTTTAAATTTGCATGATTAACTGATCTATCTACATATTCCTTATTAATTAACACTTTATCATGCCCGCCATACCATCCGTAAGCATACGCCGCATTGCGCTGCTATTGATCATCTCCTTTTTTATAAGGCATAGCCAGGGACAGCCCGCCGAACAAATGATTAAAGTAGTGGTTGCCCCGGATCATACCGACTGGACCTATAAGCCAGGTGAAAAAGTAAAGTTTACCATTACTGTTTTAAAAAGCGGGAATGTACTCAGGAATGCAGTGGTGAAATATGAAGTTGGCCCTGAAAGAATGGAACCAACAAAAAAAGACTCTCTTGCTGTAGCAGCAGGCACATTAAATGTTGATGGCGGCACCATGAAATCGCCTGGCTTTTTACGTTGCATTGCTACCGCGTATGTAAACGGAAAGACTTACAGGGGGTTAGCCACTGCTGCCTTCAATCCTTTACAAATAGAACCCACTATTGAAAATCCATCGGATTTCAACAATTACTGGGACAATGCAAAAGCAGCGCTGGCGGCAATACCCATTGACGCAAAAATGACCCTGCTGCCTGAGCGATGCACTGAAAATGTGAATGTATATCATGTTAACCTGCAGAACTATAAGGAAGGAACAAGATTATATGGTATTTTATGTGTGCCAAAGAAAGAATGAAAATACCCGGCATTGCTGCAGGTACCCGGTGCAGGTGCGAGGCCTTATTCCGGCGATATTGCCAATGCAGAAAAGGAGGTCATTACCTTCCAGATCGGCATACATGGTGTTGCGGTGGATATGGACGTTGCCGTATATAACAACCTTATGGCAGGCGCGCTGGCCGGCTACTGGAATTATAACCTGGATGATAAAGACCGCTATTACTACAAACGCGTATACCTGGGCTGCGTACGTGCCAACGACTTCCTGGCCAGTCTGCCACAATATGACGGGAAAAACCTGGGTGTGATAGGAGGCAGCCAGGGAGGCGCTCTCTCTATTGTTACAGCGGCACTTGATCCACGAGTAAAATATTGGGCTGCTTACTATCCAGCATTGGCAGATGTAACAGGATATTTAAAAGGCCGCGCCGGAGGTTGGCCGCACCTGTTTGATAAAAACAATATTGCATTCAACAACACCAAAGAAAAGATCACTACAGCAGGGTATTATGACGTGGTGAATTTTGCAAAACAATTAAAAGTGCCGGGAATATATACGCTGGGCTTTAATGATGAAACCTGCCCGCCCACTTCTATGTTTGCTGCCTATAATGTAATTACAGCGCCTAAAGAATTATTGGTTGTTCCCGAAACGGGGCACTGGACTTTCCCGGAACAGAGAGAGAAATTGAATGAATGGATAGTCAGTATGCTTAGGGAATAGCAGATAACGGTGAAAAGGCATGCATCAGGAGTTTTACGCACCGGTTCAACCCTGCCGTAAAATATTGCCAGATCAATTTATATTATACTCATAGAAGACGCTGCTGCTATACAATTCGCTCGCTGTGCTGAACTTAACCGGACAGCCGTCGTTGTTGTACTGGTACTGGTAGGTGAAGTAGGCGTTGTTGATCCTCTGGAATAAAAAAGATATATAGCCACAAATTCACGAATGCATTTTGATTCTTTATTCGTG
>CAZREP010000191.1:0-9157 GCA_964599035.1 uncultured Terrimonas sp.
CGTAAAAAGTAAGCTCTGTTTTAGCCCTGATGTATTCATAATCACCTCTTTTGGGATAAGTGTCCCCCATTCCGTTCTCAAACAAGCCCGAACTCCCGGTAAGTATCAAGGATTTAATATTTTCAGGGTGCTTTAAAATATAAAGCAATGCAACGTGCCCTCCAAGGGAATTGCCCAAAAGGTGGATATTGGAATAAGACTTATGCTCTATAAATTTGTGAACAAACTTTTCTATCCCTCCAACGGAAGTGTGCAGCAGGTCGAGTTCTAAGAGGGGGAGCATAGGTACCACTACTTTATACTGCCGCCGGAAATACTCAATAAGGTCGCCAAAATTGCTCAGGGCGCCAAAAAGGCCGTGAAGTAAAATCAATGTTTCTCCGTCGCCTTCTTCTACATATTTAAATTTGCCATCTTGTTTAATTTCGTAACTCATCTGTTCATACCTCAATTAATTGCTAAAATAATTTTTTTGCACCACATACAGCACCGTTCCTTACAAAGAAAAGGAAAAAACTTTGAAATAAGTGGTTATTACAGCCTGCCCAGATGCGCCTTAAAGCAACAAAATGGGCATATTTCAGATTGTTTAAAGTGGTGAGCAGTATAGCATAATACTAAAAACCGCACAGGTTGTGCAGGCAAAACCGGAGTTTTGTTTATTATTATGGGCTCTGAATGACCATTGTTATCAATAAGGGTTCTGACAGGATTCCATCTCTCTTTGCGTAATTTTGAAGAAAGAGAACAGTATATTGGTCTGAAACCATTTTTACATTATTGATGTTTAATTTTCTACATATGGATTATCGTAATATGGGACATACAGGGCTGCAATTGAGCATTCTTTCTTACGGCAGCTGGGTTACTTTTCATAAGCAGGTGGATGATAGCCTGGCAGACCGGCTCATGGGCATTGCCTACGACAGGGGAATTAATTTTTTTGACAATGCAGAGGTGTATGCTTTGGGGGAAAGTGAGAAACTGATGGGAAGGGTGCTGAAGCGAAAAAATTGGGATCGCAGCTCTTACGTGGTTTCGTCTAAAGCGTATTTCGGATGGAGGGGAAAGGATAACAGGCCTAACCAAACCGGGTTAAGCCGCAAGCACCTCGTTGAGGCCTGTAATGAAGCGCTGCAACGGCTGCAGGTCGATTATCTTGATCTGTATTTCTGTCATCGCCCCGATACCACTGTACCTATTGAAGAGGTGGTTTGGACAATGAATCATTTGATCCAGCAGGGGAAAGTGCTGTATTGGGGCACCAGCCAGTGGAGCGGCGCGGAGATCATGGAAGCCCATCGTGTGGCGCAGGAGTATAAGCTTATAGGTCCTGCAGTGGAGCAGCCGCAATACAATATGTTTGAACGTTTTAAAATGGAACTGGATTACCTGCCCGTTTTTCAAAACGTAGGGATGGGCACCACCATCTGGAGTCCGCTGGCGGCAGGCTTTTTAACCGGTAAGTACAATGAGGGCATTCCTGCAGGCTCACGGCTTTCCCTGGAAGGATTTGACTGGCTGAAGGAAAGGTGGATACAGGATGATAAAATAAAAAAGGTGAAAAAACTAGGTGAGCTTTCGGGGAAACTGGGCGTATCGCTGCCTTCTCTTGCCATTGCATGGACGATCCACAATCCTAACGTTACTACAACCGTATTGGGGGCCACTTCGAAAGAGCAGCTTGAGGAAAACCTTAAAGGCCTGGAGGTGGTGAAAAAGCTGACACCGGAAGTTATTGGAAAAATCGAAAAGATATTACAAAATAAGCCGAAATTAGATTTAGCGTAAACCGCACCGTCTAAACCAGTTACATGACTCCTATAGCAGCTTTGCAGCATATACGTGCGTATTACAACAGTGGAGCTACCCGTTCGTATGCTTTCCGGAAACAGCAGCTAAAAGCATTGAAGCAGGCATTGCTCCGGCATGAGCAGGAAATATATGAGGCCTTATATGCTGATCTCGGGAAAAGCAAAGAGGAATCCTATTTAACCGAGCTCGGGCTTGTGCTGGCAGAGATCAGTTATCTGCTTAAAAACCTGAGCGGGTGGATGAAGCCCGAAAAAGTATCTGCCAATGCCATTAATTTCCCGTCGGGCAGTACCCTGTACCGTGATCCGCTGGGAGTGGTGCTGATCATTGGACCATGGAACTATCCTTTGCAGCTTGTTATGATGGGAGTAACCGGTGCCATTGCAGCAGGTAACTGTGTGGTAGTAAAGCCTTCTGAGCTGGCGCCGGCATCCGCCGCAATAATAGAGAAAATAATCGGCTCTGCTTTTTCCCCGGAATTTGCTGCAGTAATACAGGGAGAAGGCAGACAGGTAATACCGCATGTAATGAACGGTTTCCGCTTTGATCATGTATTCTTTACCGGTAGTGTGCCGGTCGGTAAAGTCATTTATGAGCTTGCGGCGAAACAACTTGTTCCCGTAACGCTTGAAATGGGCGGTAAAAGTCCGGCGGTAGTGGAGCCGGATGCCGATATACCCGTAGCAGCACGGCGGTTGGTTTTTGGCAAATTCACCAATGCGGGGCAAACCTGCATTGCGCCTGATTATGTGCTGGTGCACAATACTGTAAAAGAGCGTCTGGTGAAGGAAATGAGAAGAGCGATAGAAGCGTTTTATGGCGACGACAGCAGCCATAGCTATGATTATGGTAAGATCATAAACGAAAAGCGTTTTGATACCCTGGTGAGCTATCTGGAACAGGGGCGCATATTATTTGGCGGAACATACAACAGGGAAAAGCGCTGGATCGCTCCTACTTTGATGGACCAGGTATTGCCAGATGCACCGCTGATGACAGAAGAAATATTCGGACCCTTGCTGCCTGTCCTGTCTTTTAACACCACCGATGAAGCGTTAGAGATGATCAATCGCCACCCCAACCCGCTGGCATTCTATGTCTTTACCAAAAGCCGCCGGAAAGAAGAAGAATGGATCAGCGCATTGCCTTTTGGCGGCGGGTGCGTGAATAATACGCTGGGCCATTTTGCCAACCCACATATGCCTTTTGGCGGGGTGGGAAATAGCGGTATGGGCAGCTATCATGGTAAGTTTTCCTTTGACACATTCAGCCGGCTGAAGCCCGTATTAAAAAGCCCCGCATGGATCGACCCTTCCGTGAAGTACCCGTCTTTCAAGGGAAAACTGAAGCTGTTAAAAATGATTATACGTTAAATATTCAGGTATTCTGTACAACAAAAGAAGATATAGCCACAGATGCACGAATAGATTTTTATATATTAATTCGTGCATTCGCGGCTATATGTATTCATAAATTAGTCTGCTTGCGGACCGTTGGAATTCGCGGTATAAGAATAATAGATATGATCGTTATTAAGCAGTTCTTGAGTATACTTGCAGAAAGGTGGGCCAGCCCCGACCGTATTATTAACCTCAAAGCCTTAGGCTATGCTCACAAAAGCAGATATAGAGCAATATTTCATGGCGGAAAAAAATACCGGGATGCTGCTCCTTATTATAGCCGCAGCGGCAGTGCTACTTGCCCTTATATGCATTGTTTTTTTAAAATCCCCTTTTTACAAAGGCGTGGCGTGGCCATTGATCGTGTTTGGGATCATTCAGGCGATAGTAGGGTATGCCTTATATGCCCGGAGCGACAGGCTGCGCATTGATACGGTGTATGCGTATGATATGAACCCGGGCAAGCTGAGGACCGAAACCTTGCCGGCAGCAGAAAAAGCAACAAAGAGGGAAATCATGTATGTAACGCTGGCATGCATGATGCTGACAGCAGGCATACTGATAGTATGGAAAAACCGGACTTCTTTTTCGGGTGCAGGCTATAGCGCTGCTGCATTTTGGGCGGGCATCGGACTGGCGCTTATTCTCCAGGCCATATTATTATCTGCTACCTGTTACCCTGCTTATAAGCGGGGTAAAGCTTATACGGCTAAGCTGCAGGAATTTACACAGGGAGTATAGCAGTTAGAAGGAATCTTGTATTATCAAGACCTGTCTTACAGTTTTTTAACATTTCCGAAATGTTTCGTATTTGAAAGAAAAACTTTACATTTGATCTACTAACAATTTCGTAATTAAAATCAAATGGTATGAAAACGATAAGCTTTAAGAATGCTGTGCTCACTATACTGGTGTTGGCCGGTACGCTGATCGCTGTTACGGCCGGGGCGCAGGATGGGAAAGATAAAAAGCAAAAACAGGAAGAGATCATTATTAAAAAGAAGGGTGATAAAGACGGGAAAATGACCATTGTAGTGGATGGAGATAAGATTACCGTTAACGGTGAGCCGTTAGCTGAGTTTAATGATGATAATATTATTATCCGGAAAAGGGAGCGCTTTGGACCGGATGGTGGCTGGGCAAACGGGAGCAGATCGTTACGGGCGCCGCGTGCGCCATTACCTCCCAACCCGCCGCGCGTTTGGGGATTTCAGGGAGATGAGAACATGCCTGCTACCAGCCCTAAAGCCATGCTGGGCGTGTATACGGAAAAAGATGAAAAAGGCGCCAGGATCAGCCAGGTAGTCGATAACAGCCCGGCAGAAAACGCCGGACTGGCCAAAGGAGATATTATTACGAAGGCAGGTAATAAAAATATCACCGATCCTTCTTCCCTCTCTGACGCGATCGGCGATCTGAAGCCGGGAGATGAAATAGAGCTGCAATATCTGCGCAACAATAAGCAAAAGAAAGCAAAGGTGATTTTGGGAGAACGGAAATCCCGGGCGGAGACATTTAACTTCACAGCGCCTTCTTTTAATGAAGACATGATGCGATCGTTTAAGTTCCATGGGCCGCAGGACTGGCAGGAAGGCAAAGGCTTGTTTTACGGCAGACCTCAACTGGGCATTCGCATACAGGATACGGAAGAAGGCAACGGCGTGAAGGTGCTTGATGTAATCGATGCTTCCGTGGCGGAGAAAGCGGGGATTAAAAAAGACGATATCATTACCGCCATAGACGGAACCAAGATCAAAAGCGCTGAAGAAGCAAAAAAGAAAATAGCAGAGCTGAAAGACAAGTCATCTTATGGCGTGACGGTGCTGAGGGATAATCAAATCGTGCAGGTGGAAGTGAAGATCCCTAAAAAATTAAAAACGGCAGACCTGTAATCAGGAAAGAAAAATGTATTCATGCCAGGGAGACTGTCCCGAAAGTAATATTTTGCCACCAGGTCACTAAGGCACGAAGAAAGCTAAAACCATAAGATCGGATTTAGTGGCATCGGGTCTTCTGTACAACACACTATTCTTGTCTTAACATTTTAGAAGAAGATGGCCACGAATTCCACTAATTTACACTAATACCTTCGTGGCCATTCTGTACAACTAATTAAGAAGTCATTGAAAATGATGCTGTTGAAAATATGTCAACGATCTCCTTTTGAGCTAGCTTTAACTTTGTTACTACGGCTGTTTACCGGTTCCGAACGATCGGAAGCTTCGATCATCTGTATTACTATGAACGCTGCTATAGCTCACTTATCATCAACGACTATGGGCCGGCTGGTGGCTTCATTTGCATAATATATCAAGGTTCTATGGTTGAAGATACAGTAGCACAAAAGCTCAATCAAGGCTTCTTCCCGAAATCGGGCCGTAATCGATTTCGGGCGGCTTTTTGTGTTACTTTTTTGCGGAAAAAAGTAACAGAGAAGAAAATAGCGGGTTTGTAGTTAGTGACTATTCCCTGTTGTATTCATAAATCATCCCGCGTTCCACGGGACGCTGGAATTAGTGGCATATCATCCAAACCAAACCATTTGGGACAACCTCCTTTCCTATACTCGTCAATGTGGGGTATCTTTGAGACCGAAATGATTTTTGGCATGAAGCGCATAACCCCGGCATTTGGATTCCTGATCATCGCTTTTCTGATATGCAGTGCCTGCAACGAAAAAAAAGCGTTAACAGCAGTCAATGTTACCCTGCAGCATAATCCCCGGAAGCAGACGGTATCTCTCATAAGCAAAGCCTACGGTACGCCGCCGGTGGTGCTCGATACGGCAACCATCGAAGAAGGAAACAGCAGTTGCCGGTTTCAAACGATGATGGATGCAGATGGTATCTATGGCTTGAAATTTGAAAAAGACGGCAGGTATATTTTATTCAGTAATGATGAACCGGAGATCGATATTACGGCAAACTGGGATGATTTTTCAGCCTATACCGTCTCTTCCCCCGCCTCCTCCTCTTTAAAACACATGCTTGTTACGTTCAATCGTTATCTGACGGCTGTTGATACGTTAAAAAGCAACAGCATACACAGCGAAACAGACAGCTTAAAGAATGTGTGGAGGCTTTCCGCACAGGAAAAACTAAAGGAAGCACAGGAGTATTTGTTGCATTATACCGACACGGTTAAAAGCCCGGCCGTTGCTTTATACGCGCTGGGTATTTTGCAGCAGCGCAATATTGATCCTGCGGTAATGAAGCCCCTTGTTTCCAGGCTCGCAGATCGTTTTGAGGATAATAAGGAAGTAAAAAGCGTGAGCACTGCCTATACGGCCTTTCTTGCAAAGCAAATGCTGCTGCCTGCCGTTGGCAAAGCCGCCCCGCTGTTTAGCCTGCCGGATACCGCAGGGCAAACCATTTCGCTGGAGTCTTTCAGGGGGAAATATACTTTGGTGGATTTCTGGGCAAGCTGGTGCGGGCCGTGCAGAAAAGAAAACCCCTCCGTAGTGGCCGCATTTAATGTGTATAAAAATAAAAACTTCACTGTTCTTGGCGTATCCCTGGATAAAGATAAAACGGCCTGGTTAGAGGCTATCCATAAAGACGGACTAACGTGGACGCAGGTGAGCGATTTAAAGGAATGGGATAGCATGGTAGTGCCCTTATACAATATTGAAGGTATTCCTTATAATGTGTTATTGGATCCGCAGGGCATGATCATTGCGATAAATTTAAGAGGAGAGGCGCTGTCCAAAAAGCTTGCAGAGGTGCTGGATGGGGATGCCAAACCGGAGTAGGGCTGTAATCCTCTGCCTTACTCAGGTGCCGGCAAAAAAATCATGCATGAACAGCAACTGGTATTGAATAGCGTTTTGCCAGTAGTTCCAGTTATGCGTGCCAGGCCTGGTAATAAAATCGTGCGGGATATTCCGGTACAGCAGTTGCTCATGCAGGCCTTTATTCACATCATAAAAAAAGTCTTCGGTTCCACAGTCAATAATGAGTGCAAGCGATTTTGGCCTGAGTAAATGCAGCATATTGATAACCGTATGTGTTTCCCATCTTTCGGGGTATAGGGCGTAGCTGCCCAGCCTTTTTGCCATATCCCAGTTATCCGGGAAAGGCCGGATATCCACTCCGCCGCTCATGCTTCCTGCCGCACCGAAAATATCCTGGTGCTTAAAAGCGAGGTATAACGCACCATGTCCGCCCATGCTAAGCCCCGTAATGGCTCTGCCTTTCCTGTCCCTTATCGTTTTGTATTTCGAATCGACCCATTTCACCAGCTCGGTAGCTGCATAGGTTTCATAGCGAAAAGAGGTATCAACCGGGCTGTTCCAATACCAACTGCCAACACCACCATCGGGGCAAACGATCATCATTTCAAACTGATCGGCCAGTTTTTCAAGGCCCTTCGCTCTGTTTATCCAGTCTGCATAATTACCGCCATAGCCATGCAGCAGATATACCACCGGCAAGGTGTTTACCTTGCTGTAATTATCGGGACGGATCACCACCGCCCTGATATTTTTTTGCATAGAGGGGCTGTAAGTGTCAACTGTGTCTACTATAGCAGCCTGTGCTGTTTGAAGCAGCCATACGAATATACCGAGGAGTAAAATTTTGCTGTTCATATAAGTATTATTTATTGGGTTGGGAGTATTCAATTGGCTCGTTTGAAAAGAAACGCTGATCAATCGGGATCCTTCTTTTATAAGCAACTTTCACTTCTGAAAAATCTGCATGGTTTGGGTTCAGTAAAATATTGCTTTCTTCCGGAATGAGGGCCGAAGGAATTTCCAGTGCCAAATATTTATTTTGTTTAACAAAATGATCTCCTATTACAGCTGTACCTCCCGGGCAGGGGTTGAGATGCCAGTTGTACGGCAGCGCCGTAATGTCAACTTTTTTAATATTATCATCGGGTATTTCGAGACAGATCATACAATACTCCATAACAGGAATACGGGAAAGGTGTACAACGCTTTCCAATAATGCCAGTGAAGGAGTAGCGGCTGTATATAATATATATGTTCCTTTGCTATGCCAGCGGCCGGCAAAAGCTGCTGCCCCTGTTCCTTTGATATCATCAATATATATACATTTACTGATGCGGTATACCTTTCTCATTATGCAAAAATTCCGTGCTCTATTCTTCCAAGCTCATTCATCAGCAGGTCGATCCCGATGGAAGTATCAAGGAACTCTTTGGGCTTTTTATTGCCGAGCGCCATTATATTGCTGTTCATCCATTCTTTGAAAGCTTCCATGCTGCCAAATACCTCTTCTCCCCGGCTATATAGCTTCGCCAGCTCTATAAGCCTTTCGGACTGTTCGGGGTTTAGCTTTTGGGTAGCTGCATATCTCCTTAAGGTACGATCGGATGTCCGGATTATTTTTGATATTTCAGGTACGGTTATTCCGGTGTTGTTCAGCAGGCTGTCTAAGGCTTTTTTGGGAATCCCGTTCCGGATCACAGCAATAAAATCGGTAGTATTATTGACTTTTGAAAAAGAAGGGAGCCCGGACAGGCCTAACAGATGGATAGCCCTTGATATAAAATTTTGAAGCATAGAATGGCTACCGGTATAATAAATAGCAGCCGGTTCCTCTACCATGCTTGAGTCATTATTGAAGGGATAGTTTTTTTTCTTTGCCATCACACCTGTATTATGTCCCAAATTTACGGTCATTTGTCCTACTTTCCAAGTCTTTTCCCTTTTTTTGCCATTTTATTAAAGTGGCGGGTGTTATCCCGGGGAAGTCCATGTCCATACCGGCAGCACCTCGGCACATTTCAAATTGGTCCCGCGGGCGTGCCCGCAAAACGTGGAATATACCCTGCTTTTTAGCTGGAAGGCAACCAGGAAGGTCGTTGAAATGTCATTGTGAGTTTTTAATTAGGTGCACTTCAATTATGAAGCGATGCAGTCCTATTTGCCGTTTTCTTCCTTTTGCTCGTGCAAAAGGAAGCGAAAAGCACGCCGG
>CAZREP010000192.1:0-9035 GCA_964599035.1 uncultured Terrimonas sp.
GCGCTCAATATTCGCGGGCAGGGCACCACCTATGGGCTTACCAACGATGGTGTGGAGCCTGGTGTTGGATTTTATGTAGATGGCGTTTATTATGCACGTCCTGCAGCCGCAACGCTCGATTTCATAGACATTCAACGGATTGAAGTGCTGCGCGGCCCCCAGGGCACCCTGTTCGGGAAAAATACAACTGCCGGCGCTTTTAACGTAATAACCCGCAAACCCGTCTTTAAGCCGGGCGCCAACTTTGAAGTAAGCTACGGGAATTACGGGTTCATCCAGGCAAAAGCGGCAGTTACAGGAGCTTTGGGCAAAAAGCTTGCCGGCCGGCTGTCTTTCTCAGGTACTCAACGCGATGGGCTGATCGAAAACATCGCAACCCAAAAGAAGACCAACGATATCAATAACCTGGGCTTTCGCGGACAGTTGCTGTATGCACCGTCTGACAGGGCGGAAATCATACTGGCAGCAGATGCTACAAGACAGCGACCCGACGGCTATGCCCAGGTGGTGGCAGGAGTGGTGCCTACCCAGCGGCCTGCCTACCGCCAGTTCGAGCAAATTATTGCTGATCTCAATTATGATCTGCCCAGCCGTAATCCCTTCGACCGAAAGATCGACCACAATACCACATGGCGGTCGAACAATGACCTGGGTGGCATTTCGCTGAATGCCGATGTCAAACTCGGTTCAGGCACACTCACTTCCACTACCGCATGGCGTTACTGGAAATGGGATCCTTCCAACGACCGCGACTTTACCGGACTCCCGGTGCTGACCCTCTCGCAGGCTCCTTCCAAACACGAGAACTGGTCGCAAGAGCTGCGGTATGCGGGCAATTTCTCTTCACGGCTGAGCGGTGTTTTCGGGCTGTTTGCCATCGGCCAGGACCTCAAAACCAATCCCTATCATACCGAAGAATCGGGCGCGGCACAAGGACGGTTCTCACAGAGCACCACTAACCCGAAGTGGGATACGCCCGGCCTTTTCGACGGGTATGGCATCAGAACGATCTCCTCGCTCTATACTTTCAGCGGCGCCGCGTTCGGGCAACTCGACTTTGCCATTTCCGAACGACTGCATCTGCTGGGCGGACTGCGCTATAATTACGATGAAAAAAAGGTAGACTTTAACCGGCAGACCTATGGAGGAATGGAAACAGATGATCCGGATCTGATCGCGCTTAAAAAAGCAGTATATACCGACCAGGCTTTTAAAACCAATACCAGCAATACCAACCTCTCCGGGCTTCTGACACTGGCTTTCAAACCGGTCAGTCAGGTAAATACTTATGCTACTTACTCTACCAGCTACAAGTCGGTGGGATTGAACCTGGGTGGTTTACCTACTGCTAATGGCGAAGTATTACTGGATCTCGCCACTATAAAACCCGAGTATGTACAGCACTTTGAGTTTGGCCTAAAAACCACGCCCATACCGGGTGCCACGATCAACCTAACTGTTTATAACACCAATATTAAAGATTATCAGACACAGGTGCAGACTGCCGAAGTAGGCGTAAACCGGGGCTACCTCGCCAATGCTGAAAAAGTACGCATACGCGGGATTGAGTTCGACGGAAACACAAGGCTCACCGGTCATTTTTCTGCATATGGCGCCCTGGCCTATACCGAGGGTATATACGTATCATTCAGGAATGCTCCCGTACCGCTTGAAGAAACCGGCTCACCTTCCGCGTTCAAAGATATTTCAGGAAGCGACCTTCCCGGCATCTCTAAATGGACTGCTTCGTTGGGTGGCGAATTTACTGCCCCAACCATTTTTTGGGGTAAGGCAGGAAAGTTCTTCATTGCTGCCGACGGCTACTATCGCTCCGGTTTCTCGTCGAGTCCATCCCCCTCAAAATACCTTAATATTGAGGGCTATGCCCTGCTGAATGCCAGGATCGGGTTCAGGGTTCCCGACAACGGCTTATCTGCTTTTTTATGGAGCCGTAATTTGCTCAACAAAAACTATTTCGAGCAATTGCTGCCCGCAGCCGGCAATGCCGGTCACTACGCTGCCGTGCTTGGAGACCCGAGAACATTCGGTATAACCCTGCGATACGGCTTATAGCTATTATCTCTCCATTCAAAAACATACCGAAAGGGTTCTTCACTTTGGAGAATCCTTTTTCTTTAGCTATTCATGTAGCCAAAATAACGTAGAGGCATAAACGAAAATAAACATAGCATAAAGCATATCAACCGGCATACAGGCGCAGCAGCTCCATAGCAGTGATTTAACGGACATGGTTTCCCCACCCTGAAAAATTCTGTTATTTTTGTTGTAACAGGGAGGAACAATATATGATCAGTGTAATTATACCCGCACTAAATGAAGGCGCTACAATAAGAAAAGTAATTCAGCGCATCAAACAGGCTGCATTGCTGATGGAGATCATTGTGGTGGATGATAACTCTTCCGACAATACCGTAAGCGAGGCCTTGAAGGAAGGAGCAAGAGTGATCACAAGCTCTGCAAAAGGCAAGGGAATATCCATGCACGAAGGAATGCTGGCGGCGTCGTTTGATACGATCGTTTACCTTGATGCTGATATCCTTACCTACCCCAAAAATATCGTATCGCTCCTTGCCGACCCTATCGTGAACGGGGAAGCCGATTTTGTAAAATCTTTTTTCGACCGGCAGGGCGGCAGGGTCACTCAACTGGTTGCCAAACCGCTTTTAAGCATTTTCTTTCCCGAGCTTGAAAAGTTCAGGCAACCCCTGAGCGGAATGATCGCCGCCAAAAAGGATTTTTTGCAACAGGTAGAATTTGAAAATGACTACGGGGTTGATATCGCCTTACTGATCGATGCCTTCAATAAAAACCTGAGGATAAAAGAGGTAAATATCGGGTACGTTAAAAACGATATGCAAACTCTTGAAGCATTGGGGAAAATGTCGCGCCAGGTTTCAAGAACCATATTACAGAAGGCCGACCAGTTTTCGGGCGGCAACCTGGAAACCCTGTCCGACATTCACACCATTAATGATGAAATGGATTTTGTGATCAAAGAATCTATACTGAAGCTAAAAAAAATAGTGATCATCGATATCAACGTTATACTCGAATCCTTCGCCTATGCCGCTGCGGCTTACTACAACCAGGAACACCGTTTATTGAAGATCAATAAAACATATGCCGATCAGGCAACAAGGCTAAAAGAAACAGCATTGCTCTTTAAGGGCAGGTCGTTGCCCGAACTACAGGCGATAGCAGACAACATTCCCGTTACCCCCCATTCCAGGGAAGCCATTCAGCGGATGAAGCAAAATGGTTACATATGCATCCTGCTCTCCGACGGATTTGATATCGTGGCCAATCACATCAAAAACAAGCTTGGATTTGATTATGCCTTCGCCAATAACCTTACAATGGAAAAAAGCATCGCAACGGGAGAGCTGGAATTCCCTGATTATTTCAGCGACTCCGGCCGGCCTGATATACAATACGACAAAAGCGCCATACTGCAGTATCTTACTGAAAAGTTCAGTATCCCTCAACAGAATATCGTTTTTGTAGGCAACACAGCGGAAGACATTCCTATGTTGCAATTATGCGGGATGGGAATCGTTACCGCCGACGCGCCCCCACCCGTTAGACTATGGGCCGATAAAACATTACCTCCAGGATCATTAAGACTGCTCCCGGATCTGATCAGTGGTGATGAAAAGGGCAGCTCAACAAGGATAGGCTCGGTAAAATACCTTACAGGAATAGGACTGATCGCCGCTACCGCAGCTTTTGCCGGATATTATATATACAGGAACAGAAAAAAAGCGAAATCGGCAAATCTTATCTTTGAGCCATAAATCAATATCGCACATGCTTAAAATAGGCGTTTTGGGAGTAGGTCACCTGGGTAAATTTCATATCAACAACTGGCAGCAGGTCAAAGATGTGGAGCTGGTGGGCTTTTTCGACCCCAGTGATGAGGCGGCAGCAACTGTTTCGAAGCAATACCACCTTACCCGCTTTGCCAGCCCGGAGGCACTGATAGATGCCAGTGATGCGGTGGACATAGTGGCCCCTACCACGCTTCATTTTGAACTATGTGAAAAGGCCATCCGTAAAAGCAGGCATGTTTTTGTGGAAAAACCTTTAGCCGATAGCATGGAGCAGGCGTATAAGCTCGTTAAGCTGGCAAAAGAGGCCAATGTGAAAGTGCAGGTGGGACATGTGGAAAGGTTTAACCCGGCATTCCTGGCGCTCAAAGGATATACGCTGAGCCCTATGTTCATAGAAGTGCATCGCCTGGCTCAATTCAATCCCCGCGGCACAGAAGTAAGCGTGATCCTCGACCTGATGATCCATGATATTGACATCATCCTGAGCATTGTAAAAAGCGATGTAAAGAATATTTCTGCCAGCGGTGTAGCGGTAATGACCGATACGCCCGACATTGCCAATGTGCGCATAGAATTTAACAATGGCTGCGTAGCCAACCTTACCTCATCAAGAATTTCCATGAAAAAAATGCGGAAGATGCGACTGTTCCAGAAAGACGCCTATATCGGCATTGATTTCCTGGAGAAAAAAACCGAGATCATTAAACTAAAAGACGATAAAGATAAAGATGCTTTTACTTTCGATATAGAAACTCCATCCGGAAAAAAAGCAATTGCTATCGCCAACCCTCCCATTCCCGAAGCCAATGCCATTTTACTGGAACTGGAATCATTCGCCCAGTCTGTTTTGCAAAATAAAGCTACAGCTGTTTCGGAAGTAGACGGACTGGTGGCAATGGACGTGGCGCATCATATTCTACAAAAGATACAGTCTGCCAATTACCTTATTAAGTGATCGCAGACGATAATATCCAATGAGAGACCAACGAAAAATAAATACTTCCTGGTATGCGATAAGCGATTATATAGCCGCGGCAGTGGCATGGACCATCGCCTTTTTTGTGCGAAAATATTTAACCGGCTTTGAGCTGAATATCCCGCAGGAGCTTTCTTACAATACAAAATTACAGCTGAGTATTTTTCTGATCCCCTGCGGTTGGCTGGTATTGTTCATGCTCACGGGCAGTTATTACCGGTCGCTGTACACCAGATCACCCCTTTCGGAATTTGCGGCAACCTTTATCAACACGCTTGCGGGTTGCCTGGTGCTGTTTTTCCTGCTGGTGCTCGACGATAAGGAAGCCAGCTATCCTTATTATTACAAAGCTTTCTTTTCGCTGTTCTTGCTGCATCTTATATTGCTCTGGAGTGGCCGCAACCTGTTGCTGGGCATGGCAAAAAAGCAATTGCTGAAAGGCCGTATATGGTTCAACACGATCATCGTGGGCAATAATCCTACCGCATTGCAGTTGCTCAGAGAGATCAAAAAAAATCAAAGCCGCCTGGGATATAAGTTCAGCGGCTTTATCAGCACGGGCAAACCCGGCAACGGCTTAGATCACCACCTTCCCCTGCTGGGCAATATAGAGAAGTTGGAAGATATCCTGGAATCTGTCGTTCCCGACCAGGTGATCATTGCCATGGAAAACGCATTCCCTCACGAAATAACGTCTATCATTAACCGCATAAGCGAAAAAGATATAGAAATAAAGATCACTCCCAGTAACCTTGATATCCTGGCCGGATCGGTACGCACCCGTAACGTACTGGATGCACCGCTTATCGATATTAAAACAGGGCTGATGCCCGAATGGCAGCTCTATCTCATACGACTCACCGATGTGCTGGTTTCGGTTGCATCGCTTATCCTGCTGTCTCCGCTGATGCTGTACATCGCCATAAGGGTAAAGCTTTCTTCCCCAGGCCCCGTAATTTTTACACAGCAGCGGATCGGTTATAAAGGCAAGCCGTTCTTTATGTATAAATTCCGCTCTATGTACCCCGATGCAGAAAAGAACGGCCCTGCTTTATCATCGTACGGCGACCCGCGTATCACAGCCTGGGGAAAAACCATGCGTAAATGGCGTATGGATGAATTGCCCCAGTTCTGGAACGTGATAAAAGGAGATATGAGCCTGGTAGGACCACGCCCCGAAAGACAGTTTTATATTGACCAGATTAATCTCAAAACCCCTTACTTCAAATACCTGCTGAAGGTAAAGCCCGGCATCACAAGCTGGGGCATGGTGAAATTCGGCTATGCCGAAAATGTAGACGAAATGATCAAACGGATGCAATACGACCTGGTATATATTGAAAATATATCGCTTGCGCTCAATGCTAAGATCATGGCGCATACCCTGCGCATTATTATGAAAGGAAAAGGCCGTTAAAAGAACTTTATTACCGATTTCCGTTATTTTTGAAAAAACCGGTCACAGTTGTGAAAAAGTTGCTGCTGCTTCTCATTGTCAATAGTTTTATAACCGCGGGTTCCGCACAGGAAAGCTATTGGCAGCAGCAGGTAGACTACACTATACGTGTTTCCCTTAATGACAACGACCATACGCTCGACGGCTTTATCAAAATATTATACCGCAACCATTCACCGGATACGTTACACTATATCTGGCTCCACTTATGGCCGAATGCTTTTAAAAACGACCGGACGGATTTCAGTGAGCAGATGCTGCAAAATGGCCACCTTTCGTTTTACTTTTCCACTCCCGAACAAAAAGGGTATATCAATCAGCTCGACTTCAGGGTAGATGAAGTGAGGGCCGAGCTTGAGGATCATCGTGCCCATATTGATATTGTAAAGCTCATCTTGCCTTCCGCCTTACCACCCGGGCAACAGGTAACCATCACTACACCTTTCCATGTAAAACTTCCACAGTGCTTCTACGGAATGGGGCATATAGACCAATCGTACTATGTTTCCCAATGGTACCCCAAACCGGCGGTGTACGACAGCCGGGGATGGCATCCTATGCCTTACCTGCAGCAGGGAGCGCCCTACAGCGATCCGGCAGGCTTTGACGTAACCATTACGCTTCCCCGGAATTACGTAGTGGCTGCAACAGGGGAATTGCAGAACGACAACGAAAAAGAATGGCTGAAATCGCGTTCATCGTTTTCCTGGAAAGAAAAACGGTACAGAAAAAAAATAAGAAGCGGCTCATACAAAACCATCCGGGAGCGCTTCCCTCCTTCCGACAGCACAACCAAAACCCTTCGCTATAAGCAAAATAACGTCCGGGACTTTGCCTGGATCGCCGATAAAAGATTCGCGGTAAACCATGATACTATTGCCCTGGCCCCCGGGGAAATCATTGACATCTATGCATTCCATACCACTGCAGCACAAAAGCAATGGGATAACAGGATAGCTTACGCGAAGAATGCCCTCCGGCACTATTCTGAGGTGGTGGGAATCTATCCTTTTGCCTCCCTCAGCATGGTAGAAGTGCCACAAGGTATTACCACAGAAAGCGAATATCCCTCCATTGCCGCTCTTTCCACTTCAAAAAAAGGCCTGTTAACGGAAACCCGTATTGCCCGTGCGGTGGGGTACAACTGGTTTCATAATATTCTTTCCGTCAACACAAGAACATACCCCTGGATGGATAAGGGCATGGCTGCTTTTTTCGCGAAGCGCTACAAAGGTGAAGAAGCAAAAGGAACTTCCAGGCAGCACAGCTTACCTGCTTTTGAAAAACTCGCATTTGAGTCGGTAGCTGCCGTAAAAAAAGACCAGCCTGTTAACCTGCCCTCATCTCAATTCTCCGCGGTCAATTATAATTTATCTGTTTATTATAAAGCAGCACAGTGGATGCAACTGCTGAAGAACTTTCTCGGTAAGGAATTGTTCGACTCATGCATGCACACTTATTATAGCCGGTGGCAATTCAAACATCCCTATCCCGAGGACTTGAAGCAGGTTATTACCTCGGTAAGCGGCAAAAACACCGACAGTATTTTTGATCTGTTGGATGCCAAAGGAAGCTTTCTGCTCCCGGCCTCTAAAAAAATACGCCCTGTATGGATCGGGAAGATCGACAGTGAAAACAAATACCACTATATAGGTATAGCACCTATAGTGGGCTTTAATAACTATGATAAGCTGATGGCAGGAGCGATCATTCACAATTACAGCCTGCCGTTTAGCCGCTTCAGGTTTATAGTGGCGCCATTGTATGCAACGGAAAGCCGGCAGCTCAACGGGATCGGAAGGGCAACCTATACCTGGTACCCCGATCACATTTTTTATGCTGTTGAAGCCGGCTTAAGCACCGCAAAATTTTCGGGGGATGCGTTTACCGATGAGGATCACCATACCACGCATTTGCAATACAGCAAGCTCAGCCCGCATATCCGGTTCACCTTCCGCAACAGCGATCCACGCAGCCGCCTCAGCCGCTTTGTACAATTCAAAACCTATTTCATCAATACAGACGCCCTCCGGTTTTCATGGGATCCTGTATCAATGCAAAATTCCTATGCTGTTATAACGCAAGCCGCCACTATCGGGCAACTGCGTTTCGTAACGGAAAACAGCCGGGCATTATATCCCTACCGCTACGAGCTGCAGTTAGAGGCTTCCAAAGATTTTGGGAGGATCAGCTATACCGGTAACTACTTCTTTAACTATCCCGGAGGCGGGGGATTGAATGTTCGCTGGTTTGCCGGAAAATTTTTTTACATGGGCAGCAAAACAAGCCTGAAGCGGTTCAACACCAATGCCTATCACCTTAATATGAGTACACCTAAAGGTGATGAAGATTATACTTACAGCAATTATTTTATCGGCCGCAATGCATTCACGGGCTTCCTCTCGCAGCAGGTAATGATGCGCGACGGAGGCTTTAAAGCAAGAACAGACCTGCTGGGCAATAAAGCAGGTAAAACTGACGACTGGCTGATGGCGCTTAATTTCACCTCTTCCATTCATCCCAAAGTCCCTGTAAAGTTATTTTTAGACTTAGGCACCTACAGCAAAGGGTGGGATAACAAAGCTGAGCTGCCGAAAATATTATACGATGCGGGACTGCAGCTGTCTTTGTGCAAAGACATTGTGAATATATACGTACCGCTGTTGTACAGTAAAACATACAGCGACTACTACAGAACAACACCCGGCAATAATTTCTGGCAGCGCATAGCATTCAGCATAGACATACAAAA
>CAZREP010000193.1:0-8957 GCA_964599035.1 uncultured Terrimonas sp.
AGAGCGCCGCGCTGTTGGGAGCGATGTTGCTGCTCAATAGCTGCGGAGGCAATAAATGTGGAGGATGCCTGATTTTTAAAGGCCCCGTTTACGAGGAAGACTATTGTACACAATGTGTGGCAAAAACGTAGTGAGCAGGGATACCAAAAATCAAACCGATACATCATAATCGTTGCACCATTGATCGGGCTTAATTTCCACAAATTAAAAACAGGGCTATAATTGAATTATTTAATATTAAATTTTTAATAGAATAAATCTCTTACATCATGAAGAAAGTGAATCTAAATTTTATTTTGATATCCGTTATTTCATTTGCTGCGGTTAGTCAACCGGCAACAAAGCAGGTTGATTTGGGAAAAGGAGTTTCTATTGAATTGGTGCAAATTCCTTCGGGTAAATTTATGATGGGAAGTACAAAGGAGGAGAAGATATGGGCAACGGGATGGGAAGGAGGGGCGGAACCGGGCCGGGGGCTTCCGGGAACCGGGGAGCGCGAAATGTATGAAGGTGAGCAGCCGCGCCAAGTGCATGTTAAGAACGCATTCTGGATGGGGCGTACTGAAATTACTGTAGGTCAGTTCAGGCGTTTTATTGAGGAAACCGGTTACGTTACGGATGCTGAAAAACCGGGTGGTGAAACACAGGTGTTTGACATCAACTGGGAGATAAAAGGCACCTGGCCTCCCTATCCCTGGGTGTCAATGAAAGGAAAGAGCTGGCGTGACCCGAATTTTGGTTTCCCGCTGAGAGATGTTTACCCGGTGGTGTGTGTGAGTTATAATGATAATAAAGCATTTTGCGAATGGCTGACAAAAAAGGAAAGAGCAGCCGGCCGATTACCCGAAGGATTGGTATATCGCTTACCAACCGAGGCGGAGTGGGAATATGCGTGCAGGGGAGGTAAGGAGGGGTATTTCTGGTGGGGAAATGATCTGAGTGAGGGTGAAGGAAGGTTGAATATTTCGGGTATGGATTTTCTTCCGGGTAGAAATAAGGCCTGGCCGTATAATAAAGTGCCCTGGAGCGATGGCTTCGCATTTGTGTCTCCGGTAGATTTTTATGGGGAGAAAGGGCGTAATGGTTTTGGACTTGCTGATATGTTGGGAAATGTATGGGAATTTGTGCTGGATGATTTTGATCCCAGAGGTGGCCATGAAAAGGCATATTTGGGTAAAGATGGCAAAGTTGTTCACAATGTTTGTAAAGGCGGCAACTTCTATGATGTTCCCGGAAATGCGCGCTGTGCCGTGCGTCTGGGTATAAAGAGCACGAGCTATTCTGACTCACGCGATGGTTTTCGGATCTGTCTTGGCAAACCCGTAGAATAGATGGTTCAATAGAACAGAAATCACCTCTTTAGCATTATGTTTGGTGTCGTAAGGTAGCCAACCTTCTAAAGGCTGGCAGCCTTACATTTCCTGAACTTTCCTTTTAACAGGCTTAAAACTCAGCTTTCTTTTGCTGGCAGTAAGTGCTGGTTGGGGTAAAAGGAATCCCTGTTTTTTACAGGGCGTCGGTACTCTGTTGGAGCCTTTCCGATATATTTCTTAAACAGCCTTGAAAAATAATAAGGGTTATCATATCCCAGGTCTGTTGCTATTTCTTTAATATGTTTTGTTCCGAAAAAAAGAAGCTGACATGCTTTCTGCAACTTTAACTGAATAAAATAATCAACTGGGGGTACACCGGTTGTCTTTTTGAATAAATATGAAAAATGCGATACGGACAGGTAGGTATTTGCCGCCATGTCTTCTACCGAAAGTTGCGCGTGAAGGTTTTCACGCATATATTCAATTGTTTTGGTAATCATATTCCCCTCGTTATGGCTGCCTGTATAGTATTTAGGGAACAAAAAGGTGCCAAGCAGGTAGAAAAGAGAAAAGGAGGCGCTTATGAGATGCTCATGACTGTACCCCATTTCCAGTGTGCTGTAAATATTTTGCCACATCGTAATGGCTTCTTCATTCAGGGGAAAGGAGGTGGGAACATTTGAGATTTTAATATTCAGCAATTGATTGATTACTGTAATCTTATCACTTGCATAATGCAACCAGTAAATGCTCCAGGGATCAGCTTCATCAGCCCAATAACATATATATTTTTTTGTGGCGGGAATGAGGATGAACTGGTTTGCATTTACCTCGTGTTGTTTATGATCCAGCACGCAATAGCCTTTACCTTGTACACAGTAGATGAGTATATTCTCGTGACAGCCCTTTCTACGCTCCCGGTAATGATTGGTTGCTTTCGGAAAATAGCCTATTTGCGTAATGTAGATATGAAAAAGCTCCGGGGTTTTCTCTTTAGCGTCCCTTAGTATCTTTTCGGGGATGTAAATGACTTTTTCCCCTTTAAAGCCATCCCTTATCTTTAATTTCTTCATGCTTTAGATTTGTTATGCATGTTATACTCAATGGTGCTAATTTATTAATTTCTTAATACATTTTGGATGGCGGTATTTGAAATTGTCGTCGGTTAGCTTCTCCGCCGCCCACATGAAGCAAAGGGGTGTGAGCATTTTGAACACATCCTTTTAGATTTATTTGAATATCCAGTTTTTCATCCAAAAAACATTCAATCGTTGAATTATGTATTAATTCAGAGGTATCATGCATTTTCCCCCCTTTGAGTTGGTATAATTTTGTTTTAACCACCTATAAACCTAAATAATCATATTAATCCTTAAACAAGTGTAACCATGTCTGAAAATAACTTTACCCGGAGAGATTTTGTGCTCAAATCGGCAGCGGGAATCACCAGCCTTGCTGTTGCCGGGTATGCGTCTCATGCAGCAGTTAATGGCCATAGGAATAATGAACACGCTTCGGTGGCAAACGAGAACATCCCGCTGGTGGCGGATGACAACGATATCATTATTGAAAATGAACAATTCAGGTTGATTATTGGCGCTGATGCAATACCCAGGAGCTTATTTTCCAAAGCTGCCATGGAAGAATGTTTGAAAAAAGGGCTTAATATTCCGGTGAGCGCTATTACTCAGGAACGCCCTTACAATAACGAAATAAAATTAGCCTATCCCTGCGAAGAACGAACCTTTAAGGCTAATTCCATTAAGAGAGAAGGAGAGCTGTTAATTGTTGGATATGAATTGATTCATTACAACGCACATATTAGAATTAATATAAAGCCTGGTTATGTAGAATTTAAGTTAGAAGGATTTGCTTTGAAGGGAAAAGATGACTTCGGGTTAGGGGTAATGATGAAGCATCCTGCAGTCTGGAAGATGTCTTTTTTGCAATTACCTGTCAAAGAAAGGACTTATTATGGAGACTGGCTCCAGGTAATATGGGATAAACGAGCAGCTACCAATTTCCTTGCCACCTCCCCTTTTGCAAGAATAGAAGCTTTTAAAAATGATGGCTATTTCCTTATGCGGGCAAGTGCTGAAAGAGAAGTGAAATTGAAAGGGGTGAGCGCCGCCTTGATTACCTGTAGTATCGATAAGCTGCTTGATAATATTGAAAGCGTAGAGGAAGATTTTGACCTGGCGCCCGGTGTAAAAAGTCGTAGAAGGAAGGAATACAGGTATTCCTATTATTGGACCGGAGATATCCATTCAGGCAATATTGACCTGCATCTGAAATATGCCAAATTAGGTGGATTTCGGGCCGTGAGCATATACTATTTTGCTTTTTTAGAAGGGAAAGGATATCAATATACGGGGGATTATAAATGGGATCGGAAGCTTTATCTCAATGAGAAGAGTGATTTGAAACGAATGTTGGGTAAGATTAAAAAAGAAGGTATTACACCAGGCATTCATATTTTACATTCATTTATCGGACTTAACAGCAAATATGTCTCTCCGGTTCCTGACCATCGTTTGAGCCTGGTTCAACGATTTACCCTTTCCGCTTCTTTAGGTAAAGAAGATACAACGATTTTTGTGGAGGAGGATCCATCTGCCATACAGATGACAGATAGACGCAGGATCTTAAAAGTAGGGTCTGAATTAATTTCATATACCGGGTATTCCGATAACAAACCTTACCAGATTACAGGATGTATCAGAGGAGTATTACAAACAGAGCCAGACACTCATCCTGTTGGCCTGATGATAGGCGTTTTGGATATTAGCGAATTCGGTGCGCAAAGTGTGTATATCAACCAGGACAATGATCTGCAGGATGAGATGGCGGAAAAAATTGCTGACTTTTATGATGCGGGCTTTGAATTTTGTTATTATGACGGCTCAGAAGGAGTGAACGCTCCTTTTTGGTGCAACATAGCCAGGGCGCAGTGGCGGGTGCATAAAAGATTGAATCCTCAGCCCCTGTTTGCCGAAGGCGCAGCGAAAACGCATTTCAGCTGGCACATGCTGAGCCGGGGGAATGCTTTCGATGTTTTCAGACCGGAAGTGTTGAAAGAAGAGATAAAAAAGCACCCGGCGGCTGAAGCGCCGAGGATGAAAGAAAATTTCACGCACATCAATTTCGGGTGGTTGGGATATTGGGTTCCAGATGAAAATACGGTAGGAACGCAACCCGACATGCTGGAATATGTGAGCAGCAGGGCAGCGGCATGGGACTGTCCTGTTAGCATACAATCCAGCTTAAAGAAATTTGATGACCATCCCAGGACGCCCGATAATTTTGAAGTCATGAGACGGTGGGAGGAAGTCCGGAACAATGATTTGCTAACCACAGCGCAAAAATTATCGCTTCAGCAATTAGAGCAGGAGCATATTTTACTGATCAATGAGAAGAATGAATTTGAATTGCAGCCTTATCACCAGATAATGAATGTAGCGAATAATAGTAGGGAAGTACGTGCATTTATTTTTGAACGGGGCGATAGCCTGTATGTTGTTTACTGGCATATATCAGGCACTAAAAAGCTGGAGTTGCCTCTAACGCCTAAAAACGTAACAGTAATGGAAGAGCTGCACAGGAAATCTCAGGTTGCTTTTGCTAAAGAATACGGTCGTATTACCGTGCCCGTTAGCAACCGCAGGTATATTAAAACGAAGGGAATAGCCAAAGATCAGGTAATAACAGCTTTTCAGAACGCAAGGATCATATAAACGAATATGTCTTCAAAAAATAAATTTTCAAGAAGGGATTTTGTAGTAAAGTCAACGAAAGGCCTTGCCGGAATAGCAGTATCAACCCATATTCCGGGGGCAGCCGCTCCCCATGCAAAAGAAATTGCCGGATATGCTGCTCCGCCCGGTTCGTTTAACGCGGCAGTAGAAAGCCTGCCGGAAGAAAAGCCGTATGCTTATCACAAAAAGTTATCCGGGGATGCTATCCATACCTGGAGGCGCAACAGGGAATACCGGCCGGCATCCAATGAAATGTCAATAGCCGACAAAGGCTGGAAGTTAGTGTATAAGCCAGTCCGGTCAGAGGCGCTTATGAGCGCTGTTGAAGATGCAAAAATATATTTTGAGCAGTCTATGGGCGTTGCACTTGATTTGGAGCAACAGGATTCATTAGATAAATGGAAGAAACAGAGAAACTGCATTATAGTAGGTACCCGCGAGCAGCTTCCCGGTTGCGGAACTACCTTAAAGCGTTCAAAGGATTATGAAATAACAGCCAATGACCGGTATATTATTATATGCGGATATGATGAGGCCGGAACGATGTTTGGCATTTACCATCTTGAAGCCCGGTTAAGCCTGAGGGGTGCTCCTTTTTTACGTAGAAATTTAAAGACCGTACGCCATAGTTTGTACGATACCCGTATGGCATTATCTTGGATGGGCTGGATGGACTGGCCGGATCAGCTGCTGTCTCATATGGCGCACGACGGGTTTGACGGCATCTTTGCTTCCGTGTATGCAAATCCCAACGGAGACCGCACCACCGCATCAACGTCTACCGATTTTTATGCGCGGCTGCTTTACCAGGTGCGCGGGCAGGACCCGGCTGCAGTAAAAAACCTGATAAAGCGGTCGACACGTTTCGGCATCAAGGTATACACGCCGATCATCTGGCAATACCTGGGAACGCCTGAAAGCGAGGCGGGACTTCGCCAACTGGTAAGGGAGATCGTTCACCAGTTTCCCGAGATCAGGGGCTACATTTTATTGACGGAAGGATTCTGGTATAAAAAATGGGGCGGTGGGCATGGCGCCGGTAAAGCATATTTGCAGGAATGGGCAGAGCAGTGGGGAAAAGCCGTAGCTATTGTGGAAGAGGAATGCCACCGTATAGATCCTTCCATAGAGGTGCTTCCCTGGGAATACAATATTGATTTCAGACCGCAAAGCAGCGACGTAAAACAATACTTCATCCGCCAGCTCCCCGACCGTACCATGCCGCTTCTTACCTGGGAGAACGGAAAGAGCTTTACCATTGACGATATGAAGGGATATCTCCGGGATTATTCCCTGAGCCAGGTAGGTCCAGCTGAAGTAACCAGTGCGCAGATTGAGGAAGCCAATAAACGGCAGATGAAGGTATATTCAAAGGTGGATACTTTCACCAGCTGGCAATATGGTACGATACCCTATCTGCCCTGTCCGTATCAATGGTTTGAGCGATACGAGGCTTTGGAAAAATACGGAGTGAAAGGTACTTTGGAAAGCTGGAGCAGCGGTTATAAGCCCAATTTTATAAGCAGGCTGCGTGCCTGGACCTGCTGGAGCGATGCGCCTTCAAAAGACGAGCTGCTGGCAATGGCTGCGGCTGCCATCTTTGGAGAACAACAAAAAGACCTGGTGCTCACAGCCTGGGATCATTTTAGCAGGGCCATACGGCTCGTACCGGATACAGGACCTTATATGGGTACCAACAATGCCATCGGCAACCCGCTTTTTTTTGAAGAGCCTCCATTAAGAACACTGACTTATCATCATTCATGGGAAGATCCCTCAAAGGTACAGCATGTTAATCCGTACTGGCCCTTTACCGTATCCCGGATGGTGTTCTGCCCCGATTTCAGCAACAGTATGAACAGGGCAGAACAATATGCCAGGAGTGTTGCTGGCATAGAAGCCCCGGGCAATACCGCTGTTTTGCCTGTTTTCCTGAAATATCTTCAGCGGGCAGCTGATGAGATGGAGCAGGGACTGGAATTATATCGTAAGGCAGCATTGGCGAGTCCTGAAGCTAATCGCAGGGAAGCGGTGAAGGAGGTGATCGTAGCAGAACAGATGCAGCGGATGATGCTGAGCGATCATGCGATCCTTCAGTTTGAAGATCTCCGGCTCCGGTGGGCGAAGGAACAAAATGCTGAGAAAAAGAAAGCAATATTAGATCAAATGGAAGCCATTGCCCGGGAAGAGCTTGCACGTACTGAACTTTCATTACTGGCGGCTACGCGCGATTCGCGTATGGGATTCCAGTTTGAGCAGGACTATGTATATACACCTTATTCATTGAGAGAAAAGATAAATGTGTTAAAAGAGACTTTGAATGCTCAGATACCTGCAGCGAGAAGCAGTGGTGCATTATAAATTAGGTATGGTGAAGTTAGTGACGAGATGAAAAAGCCATGCGTTGGGTACATTTAAAACCTTATCACCTTAATAACATGCACGGCCCATTAAACAAAACTATCTTATTAGCTTCAATGATGAGTTCGTTCGTTATAAATAATGCATTAGCAATAACAGTTGTTTAAAACAATGGATGAAGCACTGAGACGAAAAGTGATAAGCTAAAAAGTTTGCAGGGTTGGGGGGTAAGGCTTTGAAATACACCCGATGTGTTTATATGGCCGATACCTGAAAAATAAAGCTGAATAATATTTATTACTGTAATCAAAAACGTATGAAGAAAAACAATCCGGCAGATGAAACGCTTTTCGATGTAGTCTTAGGATTTGATATGGAAACAGATATAGGATCTTTCACGCCGTTTTATGAAGGGGTGAAAAAAGGCACGCCACCATTGCTTAAGATCTTAAAGAAACATAAGGCTCCTTCCACATTTTACTGGACGGGACATGCTGCCGAAAATAACCCCGACATAGTGTTGCGGGTGCAGAAAGACGGTCATGAAACCGGCTGTCATGGGCTGTTTCATGAAACCCTGGGAGACGCGCTGTTCCCTCTGCCTAACAACTGGCCTATTTTACCGTCGGAAGTGGAGGGACGTTTAACCATTGCCACCAATATCATCAAAAAAATTACAGGCAAAAAACCGGTGAGCTTCCGCTGTCCGCGTTTGTGGGGAAGCACCACTGTGGTGAATGTGCTTGAAAAGCTGGGATATATTTCTGATGCTTCCTTTCCGCTGTATTTCTATCAGAAGCCATTTATGCCCTACCATCCCTCTTCAAAAGACTGGACCAAACCGGGCAAAATGAAGCTCGTGGAGATCCCCAATTTTTGTGATCTCACTATGGAGAGCAATGACCCTTACAACCGCGACAGGGATCAATGGCCTTTGTTCCGCACCAAGTCGGCCAGGCACCTGATGAAAAAAGTAGATGGATACATTGAATATGTACGGTCGAAGGGGAACAGACCGGTGGTATGTTTTTATCTGCATCCCTGGGAGTTTTATGAAATGCCGCAGGGTGCTATGGATTTTGGCGAATGCAGCGTTAAGCCATTACACTTTATTGTGAAGAACTGCGGAGAAAAGGCGTTGAAAGAGTTTGATATTTTATGCGGTTTACTGAAAGCAAAGAAAGGAAGGTTTATCACCGCGGGAGCATTTGCACAATCTTTTACTGCTAAAGCTTAATGTATATGATCCGTAAATCTTTTCTTATCCGGGCCAAAGAAGGAATGGCAGAAGAGTACGAACGCCGCCACGACAATATTTGGCCTGCGCTGACAGACATTTTTAAGCGGCATGGCGTACATAAATTTTCAATTCACCTTCATAAAGATACGGGCTACCTGTTTGGTTACATTGAAATTGAGGATGAAGAAAAATATAACGTCATAGGCGATTATGAGGTTTGCAAAAAATGGTGGAAATATATGACCGAGGTGCTGATATGTGAAAATGAAAACAGTGAAAAAGGGAAAG
>CAZREP010000194.1:0-8930 GCA_964599035.1 uncultured Terrimonas sp.
ATACTGGCGCTCTACGCATCTCATGCGCCAGTATGTTCTTCTTTGAATGTGTTATTTCAAGCCGCACTGCCAGTATGCTTTCTATAAGCTTTTGCATGATATTCCTCTCCCTGTTGCGCGACAGGCGGATCACCTGCATGGTAATCGTGCTGCCTCCGCTCACCCTTTGCGAAGACCGCGCATTCTGCCATACCGCCCGCAGCATGGCCAGCGGATCCACACCGGGATGGTAAGAAAAACGCTTATCCTCAAAGCTGATAATGCATTGCCTGAATTTTTCGGGCACATTTTCGTTGTAGGGGAAACGCCACTGTCCGTCGGCTGCAATGGTGGCACCCAGCAGCTCTCCCTCCGCATCCTCTATCACATAAGAGGTGGGCGACCGGAACAACGGATCGGGCAAACAAAAAGCAAACCACAGCAAGGCTGCAGCCACAGCTACCACCAGTATTTTGGTCTTTCTTTTAAGTTTGCGGATGCAATGATATGCTGAAGAAAAATAAGGTTTCACGTATCGTTTGATTACAGGTTTGGGGTTTGGAAGTTTATAGTTTCCGGTTTGTTCGAGCTTCAGGCTTCGGATTTGCCATTTATTTGGTTCTTGTGATTTGATTCCCGGTGCTTTGCCCCTGTTTCACGCAGCGTTCGCAACGGGGCAGCGGCGCAAAGGAGGATACCACTCTGTTGTTTTCCGCAAAGCAAACCGGTCTCACGCTCGCGCGTACTGACCGGTCTGTGGTCGGCACCCGACGTAGGAGGGTCAGGCCGCATTGGCGGCTTTTAATTCCTGGTGCTTTGTAGATAGCAGGTGTAAGGCCGTTTTACCACAGCTGATAGCCCATAGCTCACCGTCAATTACTCACAGCTCCTTCGGATTTAGAACTTATATCTTCGGATTTGAAGTTTATTTGGTTCTTGTCATTTGGCGCCTGGCGCTTTGAGTTGCAACTGTCAGCATTTCAAATATCAAATTTAAAATCTCAAATCACCTCACTTCCACCCACTTTCCCCTAACGCCTGCGCTGATGGTATGATCATACATGGCTTCGCAATACACTCCCGGTAAAAAATATTTTCCCTTATATGCCGCATTGAGCATTACGTAATAAGTACGCGTTTCGCCTTCCCTGATATCAAAATGCGTATATACCCTGTCGTCGCGGATATCCTGATACTGAAAAGCAGAAGGCTTAAAGCTACCCTCATTGTCCAGCATCCGCGTATTCAGTATCTCCCATCCGCCCGGAAATACCTGCGAAAGGGTCATATGGTCGTATCTACCCCGGATACCGGGATTGCGAATGCTGACTTTAGCCACAAAATCTGTTCCCTGCTGCAGACTTTCTATATCCAGCGGATTTCCATCCAGGCGGATATAACTCACGTTCATGGATAATACATTGGCATTATTTTGCACCTGTATGGTTTCCCCGGTAAGCGGCTGCCCCTCTGTGATGAGCCGTACATACAGCACATTGCTGCCATTATTGGCTACTGTTATTTCCCTATTGGTATCAGTAAGCCCTACGGGCACCTGCGTGATATAAGCGGTTGAGCTGATATTCACTTTTTTGCCGTTTACACTGGCTGCAGCGATCATTTTTTCTCCATTTGCATTTGTTCCGCAGTATGCGGCAATGGCTATGAGGCTATACGCTGTAGTTTGGGTACTATACCAATTTTCACCTGCCAGTCCCGCGGAAACAGATTTGAGCACTTCCCCTGCTTCTTTTTGTTTTCCCATCAGTGTGAGCGTTTCCAACACCATTGCTTCGTCACGCAGCGCAGAACCGTAAGTGATACCCGGCGATTCGCGTTTAGGAAATACAGTGGGCAGCCCGGCGATAAGATCCAATGCCACCTTTTGCTGTCCTGCAAGCTGATAGGCTGCTGCCAACCGCCACTTCGCCTCAGGAGAGAGGTATTTAAATTCCTTCAGGCGGTTCATAGCGCCTACTTCAGGCGATTTGGCCAAAGCCAGCAGGTACAAACGATAGGATTGCGTAAGATCACCCCCGTAAAAATTACTGCTAGCTGGTGCCCACGCATTGGCCTTGCGGCGCTGATAGGTGATCCATTGCTGCAACAGCCCTGCCGGCACGATGTATCCTCTCTTCTGTGCTTCCAGCAAAAAATGTCCGGCATAGTTTGTTCCCCATTCATCACTTTCGGTTAACCCGGGCCAATAGCTGAACCCTCCGTCGGGAAGCTGGAAATTCTTATACCGTTCAATACCGGCGCGAACATTTCTGTCTGTTTCAGCTTTCTTTAGATCACTTAAGTCTGTTAATTGCGCCAGCACCAATTGAGGAAATACTGCCGATGTAACCTGTTCAATGCAGCCATGCGGATATTGCACCAGGTAGCTCAACCGCTTTTCAAGATCAATGGGCGGTATACCTGAAATTTCAAGCGTGGCTTTTCCTTTCGCGGGAATACCCAAAAGCTTCACCGTTGCATTCCACTTCCCTCCGGCATGAAGTACCGCCTCATCTACATGAGTTACCACGGGATTAGGATTGCGTACATCTATTTCCACTTCATAATCTGCTTTTTCGCTGCCAGCCGTTGCAGTAAGCTTTATTTTACCGATACCCGTATTTTCTTTCACCTTAACATTAAAATAAACCATCGTTTCTCCGGGTGAGGTAAAAAAGGCCTGCCGTGAGGAGCTGCCTATCGCTTCCAGATAGGCATTGCTTTGGAGGCTTACCGTAACGTTCCGGATATTGTTTTCCATAGCAAAAACCGTAACGGGCAATGTGATGGTTTCCGCGGGCCCCAACACCCTCGGCAGCGTGCCTAATATCATCAGTGGCTTTTTTACCGCTACTGTTTTTTCTGCAAAGCCATAGGCGTTGTTCCCTGCTGCTACCACCATAGCTCTTACCGAGCCTATATACGGAGGCAGTTGAAAGTTGTGTGTTTGTTTCTGACCCTTTTTTAAATGAAAAGGACCAAGGTATTTCACCACAGGCTTAAAGCGGCTGGCCGTTTTCTCCCTGGCGCCGCCATTGGCCGCCTCATCCCCGCCAATGGTCAGTATCCGCTCCAGCCCACCGCCCCATGCGCCAATTACATTATCGAAGAGATCCCAGCTTTTTACGCCCAGTGCCTCCCTTGCATAAAAAGCGGCATGCGGATCAGGCGTTTTAAACCGGGTCAGGTCAAGCAACCCTTCATCCACTATGGCTACGCAATACGTCATGAGTCTGCCCGATGTTTCGGAAACGGTTATGGCAGCATTTTGCTCCGGCCGTATTACGCCGGGCATGTTGATCACCGGTTCAATGATGGTATTCCTGTTCTCAATTACAATAGGAATAACGCCATACATACGTACAGGCAGGTCGTTTACCGTTTGCGCATGCGGCTGCAGCAGGCTCACATTAACATAAATATTGGGCGCCATGTCGGCACCGGCTTTAAAAGTATACAGGGTTTGTCCATCCTGCATTTCCACCCAATCAGTCTTAATAACCCGGCTGCCAGATTCAATGCTGATCAGTGCCCTGCCGCCTTTGCTGCCCGGTATCTGCAGGGTAATATCTTCACCCACTGCATATTTTTCCCTGCCGGAGGTAAAAGACAGCATCGCCGCGGCAGAAGGATCACCGGCATTGCCGCGTGTTTGCCACCAGGGATCATCAAAATACACCACCTGCCCGGTAGTGTGCCCGCTGCTGCGGTCCCTTACCAATACCAGGTAGCGACCCCACTCGCCGCCGGGCGCCGAGAACTGCCATTTACCCACACCGTCGGTTAAACGAATGGTATCTTTCTTCAGCAATTTATTATAAGTATCCTGGGTAAAATTGCTGAAACCCTCGCCGGTATTATCCCACCACCACCGCCAGCTTACGCGGTACAGTTCCACTTCCATTTGCTGCGTGCCCGTTAATGCATTTCCATTTACGTCAACATTTACAACGGGCAGCTCATAGCGCTTATCGGTAAGCAAAAAGCCCCAGGGCTTCTGTCCCTCGGGCATACGGATACCCGCATAGCTTTTATAAGGGCTGAAAGGAATCACCCGGTTATCTACGCTAAAGGCTCCTCCCGGCTCAAATACTTTTACCAGGAGACTGGCATTCAGCATACCCGGTGCATTTTTAATGGTGCCCCATTTTGCATTAACCGTTGCAACGCCATTTTCATCCAGCCTGCCGTCGAACAGGGTTTTCATTTCAGTGGTATATCCTGCCGTAGGATCATCAAAATGATAACCGGGATACTTTTTAAAAGCTGTTTTACGGGCATACAATGAGACGTCAATCTTTGCGGAAAGATTTTTTGCCGGTGCTCCAAAAAGCCATTGAGACTGTAAGGTACCGACGGAAGCGCCGTCTTTGCCCAGCACGCTGTCTTTGCCAAAGTCAAGATCAATCTTAAGGCGGTTAGGCATTACCGTTTCCACCTTCAGCCTTTTTTCAAACACGGCGCCGCCCACTTTGATCTTAGCCAGCCAGTTCCCTGTTGGCGACATGGCGTCCGTAGCCGTAGTGAAAAGATAGAACCCGTGCTCGCCCGAAGTTTCCACCATGCGCTTATACAATTGACCCTGCGGAGTGATCAAATTGAATTCCACCGGGTGATCTTTGGGCAGCCGGCCGGCTTTATCTTCAATAATACAATTGATGTACATGGTATCTCCTGGTCGCCATACGCCCCGTTCTCCAAAAATAAAGCCCTTAATTCCATGCTTCACTTCCACACCCGACACATCAAAACGGCTCAGCAGCAGGGAGTTGCCGTCATCTAATTTCAGGTAGCCCCGCTCTTTTCCTTTTTTGGCCACCAGTAAATAAGGTTTCTTTTTGAGGTCAAAAACAGCCAGCCCGTTCTTACCTGTTTTAGTCTTAAGCAATACCTGCTGCTGGTAATCAAGAAGCTCCAGTTCCACCTCATCTATAGGCGTGGCAGACAGAATATCGGTTGCAGCAACAAGCATGCTGTTGTCGTTGCCCCGCTTGGCAGTAAGCCCGATATTGGATGCAAGGATATTACGGCTGGCCCATCTTTCTTTATTGTAATAGGAAGGATGGCAGGGATTGTTGCGCTCGTTCCAGCTATAGCCGTAGGGATAATAGGTATTGTATACCTTCCAGAACCCGTCATCACTGTCCGGGCCTTCCTCATCACCCTCATTATACCCGTAATAATACACGTCCTCATCATCTTCCGTATTTTTATCTGCTGTGCGACAGGTATACAAAGCATATTCAGGACGGAAGCCGATCGTTACATTATAGATCGCACCGGGCTCGGCTTTCAGGTATTTGTCTATATCCAATGAAAAATGCTGCCTGCGGTGAAGATCAAGGGTTTTATCGTTATCCAGGCGAAGTGTTTGCTGCACTACGGGGGTGGCTACACGACGCAGATCATATGTGCCGTCATAATCGTTAGACTGGAAGAACTGGGGAATATTATTTTCATATATCTTAATGATACTGACGTCTACTGCATTCAGATTAACAGCTTCAAAGGGCAGCACCAGTTGACCCGAGCTTGGCAAAATCATACCGCGGCCCCGGATAGTAACGGAAGGCAGGCGGTTCTCAAAAAACAGGCTGGAAGTAAACGTTTTGGTTAATTTATCGTTCCACACACTTTGTATACCTTCATTAACCATAACGGTATAGTTGCCGTCGAAGCTGTCGGGCACATACAATTTCACTTCGCTGCCGTTAATGCTGTAGCTGAGATCCGTTTTATCGCTTATGGTGATCAGTCCTTTAAGCTGCTGACCGGTGGCAATGGCTTCCGAAAACCGGACCAATACATAATTTTCAGTTTCCTGCACTGCCCTCGCCCCCAGCACTTTAAAGTCGCCTACCGCGGGCACTTCTATTTCCTTTTCACCTTTCTCCTTTAGTCCCAGAAGAGCGCCATCCCATTTCAATTTTAACGTTGCCACAGTGACGTTACGCTTAACATTCGCTATAGTAAATTGATGTGTACGGGCAGTCTCATTGTGTTCCCATGTTATGGGGGGAGAGTGGCCCAAGTAGGTAGCCGTCAATAGCTTTTCAACGGTGGCCGAGGATTCCATATCCGCCGTTTCGACCGTACCCGTCAGCGTCATCATTTCCTTGGAGTTACCCGTTACTTTCAGCCCATTCTCCCTTACCTGGAATGCCGGCTGCATAGCCTGCACATTAAAAACAAAGTTCCTGAATGCGTCGGGAACATCCGTAACCTTCCCCAGCTTAAAATCCACGGTATACAGCCGTCCCGGATCAAGGTACTCCTCGGGCTTAAATTCTATTGTTCTGGCATCTGTCCAGTAGGCTTTCCCTCTCACCGAAGGAGAAAAGGAAAACAAGGGCTCCCTGATTGCCTCATTCAGGGCGTGCGTAACCGGCGTTTCTGCAGACAGGCGTACCCGTATAACGGATGCCTTTGAAATCACGCCGGAAGTATAACCATCTATATACCGGCTGAAAGCGGGATCCACCCCTGTTATTTTTTCCTTTTTAGCACAGGCGAAAAAAAGCACAGCGATCCATAAGAAAAGAAATTGCCGTTTGCCGGGCAGCGCGTTCCGATGTTTGATAAGCTTCATGATGCAGAAGGGGTTTAAATCTGCAAGGCAGAATAATATTTTTAATCCTGTATTGCGCGATCCGTATTTCTATAACGATCCACAAATGTATCCGATACAAAATACAAAACAGTTTACGTCATTACCCATACCAGGCATATTTCCTTAAAATTAACAAAGGGCAGCGTAAGGGCTATGCTTCCTTCCTTCAGAAACAGGGACTGCATGCTTCCCTGCCCGGGAATAGTAAGCTGCCCGGCAGGTGGCTGCACCCTGATCTGGTCGCTGAAATCCACTTCCCCATTGCCATACCATTTAAAAACAGCTTCTTTGGCGCTCCACAATAGGGTGAGCCTGCGCATAAAAAGGTCTTCTCCGGAGCGGCCTTTTTCAAAAAGCATTTTATGATCCTCCTCTATGCTCATTAATTCTTCCGTATGAAGGAATTTATAGCGTACCCGCGCTACCCTGGGCGTGGGAATCTCAATATCAATACCTACCCGGTGCGAGCGACTTACAATAACCGCAGCATAATCGCCGCAATGTGAGATAGAGAAATGAAAAGCATCACCGGGCAAAAACGGTTTGCGGGTATCTGCTATTGCTATCAGCTCATTCGGGAATGCAGGAAATAAAAAACGCAGCAGGTACCTGCCTGCCAGGTGCTGCAGACGCTTGTGCGGATGGCTGATCTCCTGCTGCAGGGGAACCTGCGACAAAAAAAAGGCTTCGGGTTCTTCAATATGCCAAATCCCTAATTTTGTTGATCCGTTGATATTATGTTGATAAAATAAAGGCATTACCAAAAGCGAAATCCGAAATTCGCCTGCGAAAAGGATCTCGTGGGCAAATAAACAAATAAATCAGGGAATGATACTATCTGATACAAGAATACTGGAAGAGATAGAAAAGGGTACGATCAAGCTGGTACCTTATAACAGGGAATGTTTGGGGAGCAATTCGTATGATGTGCACCTCGGTAAATGGCTGGCTACCTACCGTGAACACATTTTAGATGCCAAAAAGCACAATACTATTGAGTATTTTGAAATCCCCGATGAGGGGTTTGTTTTGTATCCTCACATCTTTTATCTGGGTGCAACGCTGGAATATACCGAAACGCATGCGCACGTTCCTTTCCTGGAGGGAAAATCCTCCACCGGGCGTTTGGGCATTGACATACACGCCACGGCAGGTAAAGGGGATGTTGGCTTTTGCGGCAACTGGACATTAGAAATATCCGTGAAGCAGCCCGTACGTATTTATAAAGGAATGCCCGTTGGCCAGCTGATCTATTTCCCCGTAGAGGGTGAGATTGAAGTGAAATACAACCAGAAAAAAAATGCCAAATACAGCGGGCAACCCGACAAGCCCATTGAAAGCATGATGTGGAAGAACAAGTTTTAATTTGAAAATGTGGGAATTTGATCCCGCCACTGCGGGATGAAAATGGAGGAGGCAAAATCCGAAGCTATAAGCTCGAAATCCGAGGAGAAGAGCCAAATAAGAAAAGACAAGAACCAAATAAATTTCAAATCCGAAGTTGGAATCCCCAGGTTCGGAACGAAATCCGAACAAACCGGAAACTATAAACTTTCAAACTCCAAACTTCCCAACCCCAAACTTCCCTGTACCCTGAAAGCTCATTGCCGACAGCCGGGATCTCAAACTCTCGCTATTTTCGTCCTGCAAGCCCTTCGCCTTCTTCATTGTTTTTTTCATTCTTCGCCAGGGTGCCGGCTTTCTTCACCAGCTCTATAAAGCCCTTGCGATAGCCTTCGGGATCTCTTTCAATGGCAGAATGAGCCAATGCCAGCACGTTATTGTACGAAGATTGCTGCCTGAATTCAGAATGAGTGAGCAACATACCGAACTGGGCAACTGCCGCTGCCAGCCGGAAATTATCCGAAGTACGATTCAATGCAATGTGCCCATCAATCACCGGGTGCTCAATCAGCCGGCTCTTTTCCTCGTCCGGTTTTTTATACCTGAACTTAACGGTCATCAGCTCAACTGTATTTTTATTTTGCTTCACGTTATTTCCATACTTCAGCGGATCCACATTCTCTATAAATTCGCTCTTCACCCCCGCGGGTATCACTTCATACAAAGCCGTAACCGTATGCCCGCTGCCCAGCTCTCCGGCATCTTTAGCATCGTTGTTAAAATCTTCTTTGTTCAGCATACGGTTTTCGTACCCGATCAAACGATAAGCCTCTACTTTGGCCGGGTTAAATTCAACCTGCAGCTTCACATCTTTGGCAATGGTAAACAATGTGCCGCCAAACTCATTCACCAGTACTTTTTTCGCCTCACTGATATCGTCAATATAGGCATGATTACCATTGCCTTTATCTGCCAGCTTCTGCATTTTATTGTCTTT
>CAZREP010000195.1:0-2184 GCA_964599035.1 uncultured Terrimonas sp.
TTCGAATCCCTGCCTCCCAGCCAGCCTAACTCCTTGCCGCTCATAAACTTGCGGCCGACACTGCGTAGCGATTCTCCGTCGTTGCCCAATTGGTGCCCTTGGCATCTCGCCCGCTGCGCCTGAAGCCACGCCCTGGTGCGTCGCATCTAGTTGAACTTGGCAGGGGTCGAAGCAGGTAGAGTGAGCGTCAAGGGGCGTATCCCTGCCTCTCGGCGACTCGATCTTGCTGAGGTTTCAGTGGATTCGAGCGTTACCGTTGCTCGAAGCCGTCGCATCGCCTCCTGAGTGTCTTGATGCCCCAACGCCGGGCCGCGATCACAGGTGATGAGGCGGCGCCCGAATGAGCGCCGCCGCCGTCTCACCACTTCAGTGACGAGCCCGTCTGATACTCCGTCACCCTCGTTTCGAAGGAGTTCTTCTCCTTCTTCAGGTCCATTGCTTCCGACATCCACGGAAACGGGTTCTCGACCTCACGGAACAGGGGCGCCAGGCCGAGCTGCGCGCACCGTCGGTTGGTGATGACGGCATGTACTCGCCGCACAGTTCCGCATTGAGCCCGAGCAGCCCGCGTGGCATCGTGTCGCGGCCATACGCGATCTCGAGGGCACAGCCCTCGCTCAGCATCTGCCGCACTTCGTCCTGGAGCGCCGGTGTCCACAAGTGCGGGCTCTCGGCCCTGATCTGGTTGATGACGTCGATGCCGAAGTTCAGGTGGTGAATGTTCTCTCGCGGGCGGCACCCATCTGGTGCCTGGGACACAGAAGGCAGGCCCATGGAGATCTTGTCCACGACCCCACTGACAGCGGACTCCATACCGCAGTCGGTCCGGGACGACACCCGTGCTCTGATCCACCCGGATGGTAACGTCGGGACTGGCGCCGCCGGCACAAGTCGCGTTGTACCCGTCCACGAACGTCTCCGACGGACCTCCAGGAGCTTCAGATGGCCAATGACCTTCCGATTACCTGCTCACTGTCGGCGTCCGATTACCGGAGCAGGCTCGCCGAGATTGCGGCGCTGAGCCGGGATGCCCTCCGGCACGTCGAGCGACGTGGTCTCTGCCTCGACTTGCGCTACGCGCCAGAGGCGGCGACACGAGTTCGGCAACTTGTGGAACAGGAGCGCCGTTGCTGTGCCTTTCTGCAGTTCGACCTGCAGGAGAGCGCCGACGAGGTGCGCCTGCTCGTCACCGCGCCGCCAGCCGCTGCGGAGGTCGTGCCCGATCTCCTGGCCGAGTTGACGGGGCGGCAGGCGTGACGTGGACAATGCCCGTGCGGAGAACCCTTGTTTACGTCCCGGCCGCCTTCGCCGAGATCGCCGGCTTGTGCACGGGCGTCCGGCCGGCGCGCTCGCATTTCCAGCCGCTGGCCACGTCCACGAGGGTCGTGTCAGCGTGCGTTGAGGTAGAATGCCGGCATCCCATAGAGCTCGCTTGACATCCGCTCTCGCTGTACGGAGACTCAGGATCTCCGCTTGGCGGTGGAGTCCGCCGCAACCGCTGTCCTCTGGACAGCCAATGACTCCTACGGTACCCGCGCCGTAGGAGTGTTCCTCCCGACACCCGGCGCCCAGCACAGGAGGTGACGGGATGGAACGGCTTCTTTGGATTTGCTTGGCCGGCGCTGCAGGCACCGGTACGCGCTACCTCGTCGCGTTGTGGGCGGCGCAGCGGTTCGGAACCGCGTTTCCGTACGGCACTCTATTCGTCAATGTTGGTGGCTGCTTCCTGATCGCGGTGGTCATGCACACGGCCGCCACGTTCGCGTGGCCGCCGACCCTGCGCTCGGCCGTGACGATCGGCTATCTGGGAGGACTGACGACCTATTCGAGCTTCAACTACGAGTCGACACGGCTGGCTCAAGACGGCGCACCTGACCTCGCGGCGATGAATGCCGCCATGACCTGGGTCGGCTGCTTCGTGGCCGGCTGGCTCGGGATGCTCACAGCCCGCCACGTGCTTGGTGCGGGAGGGTAGGATGCGGGTGCTCGACGGCGACCGCTCGTTGGTGCGCATCTTCGCGGGTGAATCCGATCGTTGGGGACGCGAGCCGCTCGCCCGGGCGTTGCTCGACCGTCTCTGTGCCGATGGTTTTGCCGGCGCCACCGTCATGCACGGCGTCGCCGGGTTCGGCGCCAGCAGCGTGATCCACACGGCCAGTCTCGTGGCACTCTCGACCGATCTGC
>CAZREP010000195.1:2284-8881 GCA_964599035.1 uncultured Terrimonas sp.
GCGTCCACGTGCTCAAGTGCGCCGCGCGGGATTCGGCGCGCCCGCCCGCGCCTGGCGGCAAGTGACGCCAGGTCGCCAGCGTACGCCCGACGGACGCCGCGTTCCGTCGGACGTGTGGGCGCTCGGTTTCGTCTCCCTGCTGATGGATGCGTCATCCGAGCTGGTGCACAGCCTGTTGCCCATCTTCATGGTGTCGGTGCTCGGCGCGAGCATGGTTACCGTCGGCCTGCTCGAAGGCATCGCTGAGGCTACGGCGTCTGTTGTCAAGGTGTTCTCCGGCACGCTGAGCGACCGCTGGCGCCGCCGCAAGCCGCTCGTGGTCCTCGGGTACGGCCTGGGCGCGCTGTCGAAACCGGCGTTTCCGTTGGCGACGGCGGTCGGGTGGGTCTTCGCGGCCCGATTCGTCGATCGCGTCGGAAAGGGCATCCGGGGCGCACCCCGAGACGCGCTCGTGGCGGATATCACGCCGGTGCCCCTCCGCGGTGCCGCGTTCGGTCTCAGGCTGGCCCTCGACTCGATCGGCGCCGTGGTCGGCCCGGCACTGGCCATCCTGCTGATGTGGTGGCTGGCCAACGACATCCGCGCCGTGCTGTGGTTCGCGATTCTCCCGGCCGTGCTCGCCGTCGCGCTGCTCGCCGTTGCCGTTCGCGAGCCAGAGACCACGCTTGGCCCCGCCTCGGCGCATGCGCCGGTGTCGATCCGCGAGGCCGGTACGCTGCCGCGGCGGTATTGGCTGGTCGTCGGTCTCGGGGTGACCTTCACGCTCGCGCGATTCAGCGAGGCGTTCCTTGTACTGCGGGCCGAAGACGTCGGCATGGCCACCGGCCAGGTGCCACTCGTGATGGCCGTGATGAGTGGCGCGTACGCGCTGGGTGCCTACCCCGCAGGCGTGGCTGCGGATCGCATCGGTGGCCGCTCGCTGCTGCTGCTCGGCCTCGCCATGCTCGTTGTCGCGGACCTCGTCCTCGCCGCGGCTGACACACCGCCGCTCGCCCTCGTGGGCGCCGGCTGCTGGGGCCTGCACATGGCGCTGACCCAGGGACTCTTCTCCAAGCTCGTGGCGGACGTGGCCACTGACCGGCTGCGAGGGACCGCGTTCGGCATCTTTCATCTCACGAGCGGCGCGGCTCTCTTTCTGGCCAGCGTGATCGCGGGCGCATTGTGGAGCCGATTCGGCCCGGCAGCCACGTTCCATGCTGGAGCGGCGTTCGCCGCCGTGACGATGGTTGGCATCATGAGTTACGGTGCGGGCCGCCGAGTCTGAGCAGACGGCCGTGTGGCTCCCCGGAGACGAATCTCGCGGTCGCCAGCATGGAACGACCGGCACAGGGTGAGCGGCCAGTTGAGGGCGGTGCCCACATGGTGCCAAACGCACCCGTCCCTACCTGTATGAAGGTAAGTTCCGACGGAAATCTTTCTGACGAGCGCCGCTCTCCAGCCGATCTCAGAACCCCAAGGCGCACGCGGCCGTTGATTGCGCGTCCGTCGACCGGGGCCGCATATATAATGGAAGCTACTTCGTCAAGGGTGCAGCGGCCGTTCGCTGCAGGAAATCGGATGGTCGGGCCGCCATCCTCGTGGTCGCGAGACCAGGAGGAATCGCTTGGCAGGCTCGGTCAGCGGACCATCCGCATCGCGGGCGTTCGTCTTCCGCGCGGACGCTCTCTCGCCTCGTGCCCGCCCTCGATCCCTGTCGGCCAGCCGGCTGAATCGCTGGAATATCTCGCCCCACGATAACCCGCAGCCAGGCGGTCGCTCCGCGGCCGGTCGGGCTGTGCATCGGGAGGCGAGATGCTCTTCAAGGCCGCATTCGCTCTACTGGCCATCTGGCTGCTCGGAAGGCTGCTCGACATAGTCGGCGTCTATCGCGTGGGCGATCTCGCCCATGTGTTCCTGCTCGTCGGGGGGATGTTGTTGCTGCTTGCCGTGCTGAAAGCGCGCGACGCCGCTCAGCGTCCACCCCGTCCACCGACTGAGCCCTGATGGCCCATACGCGTTCCACGCTCGCGCGCTTCATCTTGGACAACTCGCTGTTGCTTCTTGCTGGGACCATCGCGGCCGTGGTGTGGGCCAATCTGGATCTCAGTAGCTACGACCGGCTGACGCATCCGCTGCACTTCTGGGTCAATGACGTCGGGATGGTCTTCTTCTTCGCCCTGGCTGCGAAAGAGGTGGTTCGAGGCCACGTTGCCGGGCGGACCGCTCGCATCTCCGCGCCACGCGATGGCGCCGCTTACCGCGGCGGTCGGTGGCATGGTCGCGCCGGCCCTCATTTTCGTGGCTCTCACGTCCACCGTCGGCCCCGCGGAGTTGAGCCGCGGCTGGGCGATTCCGTGCGCGACCGACATCGCCTTCTCGGCGATGATCGCCCGCGTCATCTTTCCGAGCGGGCATCCAGCCATTCCGTTCTTACTGCTCCTGGCGATTGCCGACGATGCCCTCGGCCTGATGATCCTGGCCGTCTTCTACCCCTCAGGGCCTCTCTCAGTCGCGGCGCTTGGGTTGTTGATGACGGCGGCAGTGCTGGCAGCGTTCTGGTTGAAGCGTCGCCGTGTCGGTAGCTTCTGGCCCTACGCGCTGGGGCCCGGGTCGCTCTCATGGGCCGCGTTGTACTTCGGCGGCTTCCATCCGGCCCTGACACTAGTGCCCATCGTGCCCTTCATGCCGCACAGTCCACGCGATCTTGGGCTGTTCGATCCGCGAGAATCGGTTCAAGTCGACACGCTGAACTAGTTCGAGCACTGGTGGGCGACACCGGTGCAGTTCGTGCTGCTCCTCTTCGGACTGGCGAATGCCGGCGTGCCGTTCGAGCAAGTCGGACCGGGCACGTACTTCGTGCTGGCCGGACTGCTGCTCGGCAAGCCGATCGGCATCATGCGGTTCTCTGGCGCCGCTCGATTGGCAGGTGCGAGTCTTCCCGCGGATGCGGTGACGTCCTCGGCGGCGGCTCTGAGCGATGGGTAGTGCTCAATGCGTATTGCAGCGCTTCGTGCAGGGTGAACGCCCGCGCAGGTGCCTCGCGTGCCGCGGGCGGCTGCGCGCCGGCCGGCGGAGCGAAGCCCACGAGCGCGCACACGACCATCAGGACCTGAATACGCTTCACGCGATGTAGGGGCATCCTGTATCGATGGCCGTAGATGATGCACGATGACCGCGTCGCCGTTTCACGACCGCTTTCGCGGACGTCGGGACGGCTTCGAGAGCACGGCCGCATGCGACGAACGGTCGGATGTCGGCGCGGACGTACGCCCAAGACTCTTTGGGGGTGTGTGGCCTGGCGCCTCTTCGACGATCTCGTGATGAAGTTCCGCCACAGTCTCTCGGAGCACGTCAAGGACGGTCGCGCCACGCGTGGTCAGGTGATAGTAGCGGCGCTTTCGCTTGCCTTCACCGACCGCCACCTCGGAGCGCAGCCAGCCGTTGCGCTCGAGCCGCTTGAGCAGTGGATACAGCGTGCCGGGACTGATGTCGTAGCCATGATGCCGCATTTCTGTCAGCACCCACTGTCCGATGATCGGGCGCTCGGCGGCGTGATGCAGGATGTGCACCTTCCAGAAGCCGAGCAGAATCTCTCGCGTCAGGAGCTTGGCGTCGATGGGTGTCATGCCGCACAAGTATACTACGGACGTCGTAAACGATTTTACTAAATGGAGCGTTACGTGCTGATGAAGATCTTAAGCGTCTCGGCGCCTGCTACGGTGATTGTGCTTCGCGTGATGATCGGCGCGGTGTTCCTCTCCGAGGGCCTTCAGAAGTTCTTGTTCGCTGACCAGTTGGGGGTGGGTCGCTTCGCGCGAATCGGCTTGCCGGCGCCCGACCTCCTGGCGCCTGTTGTGGGAGGCATCGAGGTGACGTGCGGTCTCCTCGTGCTCGTCGGGTGCCTGACCAGGCTGGCCGTGGTGCCGCTCCTGATCATCATGGCGGTGGCGCTCGTAAGCACGAAGGTGCCTATCCTGCTCGAGCGCGGATTCTGGGAGATGGCGCACGAGGCGCGGACGGATTGGTCGATGACCCTCGCGTCGGTGTTCGTGCTCATCGAGGGCGCCGGTCCGTGGTCGGTCGATCGCTGGCTCGTGCGTCGCCTGGTGGACCGATGACTGCGTTCGACGCCGCTGTTTTCGTCGTGGCCGCACTCGCCGGCGCACTGGCCGCCGTCACCGGGTTCGGCATCGGCAGTTTGTTGACGCCGCTGTTGGCGCTACAGGTGGAGACGCGGCTCGCGGTCGCGGCCATCTCGATCCCGCATCTCATCGGGACCGGACTGCGATTCTGGCTGCTTGCTGGGCACGTCAACCGCCAGGTGCTGTGGAGCTTCGGCCTCACGAGTGCGGCAGGAGGGTTGGCCGGAGCGCTCCTGCATGGATGGGCGAGCAACCGGTGGTTAACGATGGTCTTCGGTGCGCTGCTGCTGCTGGCCGCGACCAGCGAAGTCACCGGCCTGGTCAAACGGTTGCGGTTCCGTGGCCAGGTGGCGTGGATCGCCGGCGCGCTCTCCGGGCTGCTGGGAGGACTGGTTGGCAACCAGGGTGGCATCAGGTCGGCTGCGCTCCTGGGGTTTGATCTGTCCAAGGCCAGTTTCGTCGCGACCGCAACCGCCGTCGGGCTCGTGATTGACGGCGTGCGAATGCCGATATACCTGGCGATCCAGCATCAAGGGCTTCTGTCGCTGTGGGTGCCGGTACTCGTGGCGACGGCAGGTGTGACCGTCGGTACGCTCTTGGGCAGCCGCGTCCTGTCACGAGTACCCGACGTCTGGTTTCATCGCGTATTGGCCGCCGTGCTCGCGACCTTGGGAGCAACTATGCTGCTCCGGGGAGCGTGAACCTGAGGTGACGTGTGTAGAACGCGGCGGCGCAAGCCACATCCCTACCTGATACCAAACTCCGTGGAACGCTGTACGAATGAATGTTGATCACCTGCGAGAGTGACCTTCTGTCATGACTGTCCCCTCTTGAGCACGGCACCCAGGGCCGCAACTTCGCCGGATTGCGGACCAGGTATAGTGCGCGAATCTCTCCGCTCCAATCTCGAACCTCGGCCACGCCGACGAGGCCCACATAGCTTGCACGGACGGCCACGAACGTCACCGTCTCGCTATTGTTCCACCACGCAGTCCGCCGCCGGCGAGTGTCGGGGTCGCAAAGGCGGCCTCACTGCCAAGGCTCGAAGCCATCTGGCAGACGAATCGCGCGACGGTGAACAACGTCACCGGCCTGCTGCTGCCGCAGTCCATCGTCTCGGGCATCTCGGGGCCGCCGTTGTCGGACGCCTCTTCACGGAGCGCGTGGGGCACAGCAGTAGGCGCGCTGTTCTCGTGGGAGCCGTTCGATTTCGGACTTCGCGCGTCGGGCGTTCGGAACGCCGAAGCTGCGCGTGCCCGCACCCGGCCAAGTGAAGGCTTGACGCGGCTCGAACTGCGTGTTGTGCTCCCAGAAGGTGACGTGTCCATGTTCGTGACGATCGAACGTGCGCGACCCGCCGACGTGCCCGCGGTGCTGGGGCTGCTGGAACGACACGGGTTGCCGGTCGATGGCGCACGTGATCTCGCTGCATCGATGGTGGTCGCACGTAACGATGGTCAGGTGGTGGGCGCGGCGGCACTCGAGCGGTATGCCGATGGAGGGTTGTTGCGGTCGGTCGTCGTGGATGCCAGCGCTCAGGGCGCGGGTATCGGAAAGCGCCTGGTGGAGGCCATCCTCACCTGGGCCGACCAGGAAGGGCTACCTGCAGTGTTCCTCCTGACGACGACCGCTGCAGATTACTTTCCTCGGTTTGGGTTCCAGCCCGTCGGACGAGCGGACGTGCCCGTGTCTGTTCAGGCGTCGGTCGAGTTCCAGTCGGCCTGTCCGGCATCCGCCGTGGTGATGCGACGTGTCGCGCCCCCACCAGCGACGGTGCTCTTTGCCTGCGTACACAATGCCGGGCGCTCCCAGATGGCCGCGGCCTGGTTCAAACCGGTTGGCGGATCCGACGAAGGCGCGTGCCCACTCGGCCGGGACGGCCCCTGCCGGGCGCATCCATCCCGAGGTGATTACCGTCATGCGCGAAGTCGGCGTCGACTTGTCACCGGCGGCGACCACCAAGCTCACGACGGCGCTAGCGACGGGCACGACGATGCTGATCACCATGGGCTGCGGCGACGAGTGCCCCGTCGTGCCTGGTGTGACGCGGGACGACTGGCCGCTCGACGATCCGAAAGGCCAGACCGTGGAGTCGGTTCGCCGGATTCGCGATGACATTCGCGACCGTGTCCAGCGGCTCTTGGAACAGCACGACTGGGGCGCGCCATAGGCTGTTGCTGGCTCGGGATGCTCACAGCCCGCTACGTGCTTAGTGCAGGAGGTTGGGGTTGACGGAGTGTTCGTCGTCGACAGGGACCACAGCAATAGACGGAACTTGAGTCTGGCCTTCAGTCTCGAGCGTGCTGTCCATCAGTATCAACTCTCGTGGCCGTCAAAAGCCGCTCGTCGAGGGTGGTCGTGCTTCGCTCGAGCACGCCCTGCAACGCATCGCGCCCTGTAAGACCCTCGAGGCGAGCACCGGAGACGTAGGTGGCACGGCCCAGGAGGTGACCGGCGATGGGAATCGTGAGGAGCA
>CAZREP010000196.1:0-8771 GCA_964599035.1 uncultured Terrimonas sp.
CTTACCACCGTTGATGCGGGCACACGCATTCTTCGTTTTATGCTGCAGGAGATGTTTTCTTACATTCATAAGCCTTTGGGTGAAACAAAATCATTTGCGGGTAATATCATCGCCACCGCTTTTGCAGTGTCGGCATGGGGCTATTTTATTTACCAGGGCGTGATAGATCCTTTAGGTGGTATTAACACCTTATGGCCGCTTTTCGGATTATCCAACCAGATCCTTTCCGTTATCGCCTTAACCTTTATTACCACTATGCTGTTTAAGATGAAAAAGAGGAAATACATTGCCGTTACCTTAGTACCCCTGATCGTCATGGTAATTGTAACCTTTACCACTTCGCTGGAAAAAATATTCAGTTCCAATCCGTCTATTGGTTTTTTCGCGCATGCTCATAAATTCGGTAATGCACAAAAGGCAGATCAGATCATTGCCCCGGCCAAAACCGCCGCAGAAATGAGCCAGATCACCAGCAACGATATTATCAACGGCACATTATGCTGCATATTTTTAATTATTGCAGTCATTGTGCTTATCAGTGCCATAAACACCTGGTTGAAAATCATTCAAAAACAGAGCTATAGACCTTTACAGGAAAGTCCCTATGTGGAGGTAAGTCATGTGGAGTGAATGTGACCTGTGCAGGCCGATTTTATTGCCTATGCCCATCCCACTTAAGGGTGTATTCTATGCAACAAAAATCCAACTCTTTATATGCCGCTAATACACTAATATATTATTCGTGCATTAGTGGCTATTCCAGGTATTTTTAAATCAGCCCGCTTGCGGGTCGAAGGAATTCGTGGCAGAAAGCAGTACTCAGGCGCTATATAAAATTCCCGGGGTTATCTTTAAACAAGTTCTTATAATTTTGCCAGAATTTTCTTAAAATGAAAGACCAGCAGAATCCATGGCAGATCATCAGCCGCGAAAATAAGTATGAGAATCCCTGGATAAAAGTAGTAGAATACAATGTCATTAACCCCGGCGGAGGTAAAGGCATATACGGTAAAGTATATTTTAAGAATACTGCGATTGGTATTGTTCCGCTTGATGAAGAAGGCTATACCTGGCTTATTGGCCAATACCGTTTCCCTATTGATGCCTATAGCTGGGAGATACCCGAAGGAGGGGGTGATATACACTCTGATCCTTTAGCTTCAGCACAACGCGAGCTGCTTGAAGAGGCAGGTATAAAAGCAAAGCAATGGGATAAGGTGCTGCACATGCATTTATCTAATTCCGTAACAAATGAAACCTGTGTGGTGTATCTTGCACGTGGCTTATCCTTTCATGAAGCGGCACCTGAAGAATCGGAGCAACTGGTTATAAAAAAGCTGCCTTTTAAAAAGGTATTTGATATGGTCATTAGCGGGGAAATAACAGATGCCGTATCTGTTGCCGCTATTTTTAAAGTAAATTATCTTTTGGAGCATCAACTCATATAATTCTTCTTCATTGAAAAAGTCATCGCTGATCGTAGGCAGGCAACCGCTCATCGAAGCACTGGAAAGCGGTAAGGGTATTGATAAGATATTCATGTATAAAAATGTCAATGGTGATAATATACCACGCATCCGCCAGTTGGCAAATGAGCGACACATACCTGTACAGATGGTGCCGGTTGAAAAACTGAACAGCTTTAGCAGGGCCAACCACCAGGGGGTAATAGCGATCGCTGCTTTTGTACAATACACCGACCTGCAGCAGGTTATTGATTGGATCGTTGACAAAGGGGAATCTCCCTTATTGATCATGCTGGATGGCGTAACAGATATAAGAAATATCGGCGCCATAGCCCGTACAGCCGTATGCTGCGGGGCGCATGGTATTATTATACCCGACAAAGGGGTGGGAGCACTGAATGAAGAGACCATGAAAGCGTCGGCCGGTGCGCTTGAAATGATACACATATCAAGAGTAAGCAGCCTGGCGCATGCAGTGGATACCCTGCATTTGAATGGCATAAGCGTGATGGGGACTGGAATGAAAGCCACTCAAAAAGTATATGAAATGGACTTTAAGCAACCCTGCTGCATTATTATGGGCAGTGAAGAAAAAGGAATACAGCGATTTTTAAGCAAGGCGGCAGATACTCATTTTGCCATACCCATTGCCGGCAATTTCGATTCCTATAACGTATCCGTTGCTGCCGGCATTGTTTTGTATGAAGCCATGAAGCAAAGGATAATTTGATAATTTGAAAGTGTGAAAATTTGAAAATACGGAAGTGTAATATTGTAAAAACAACAACGGATTTACGTTGCGCCTTTGCCCCGGTGCGGGCGCTGCGTGAAACATGACATTTGAGAATGTGGAAACAGAATCTCAAATTTCAAATCTCTAATATCAAATCCCTAATCTATCTGTTGACGACAAAAATCGTTGAACTCAGTCTCGTTGATATCCCGTATAATAACCTCGCGCTGAAGCACTTTATTATTTTTGAAATCCAGTGTCAGCAGCCCGTCTTTCAGCACTATATTCGAGAAGGCACTCCATCCATACCGCTTGCGAAAAAAAGTGTTGATCACAATCTTTTCGTCGGAGACCCCTATCTCCAGCGGCTGGCGTGACTGATGATCAAATAAAATAAATACAATGAACAGGAGGGCAACCCATCGCATGCCCGGCACAAAGAGCCAGAGGACACCCGTAACAAACAAGGGATGTTTGTATGTTAAAGACCTGTTGAATTTCCTTTTTGTCCGTATTGCCCATGCAAGCACAAGCGGTATGAGCCATGCTGCCCAAAACAGGGTGGAAGAAAACCGGCCATGGATATAGGAATAATACAGAAAAAAGATCCAGCACATGAAGCAAAGCAGGAAGCTGATGAGGTCAATATTTGCCGGATGCTCTTTTTTTACTACCAGTATGTACTGGAACAATTCGGTTTGCCTTTTTGCCATACGCATCAATTGTCTGCCACCATCAGGTTACACAATTTGAACAATACCCTCGCTCCTACATTTTCATCCCATTCATTGCTGCTGATACCCACTTCGCATAAATCGAAGCCGATAAGATGACGGCCGCTTTCTATGATCTTCCGGAACAGGTAAAATACCTGCTCTGCTTCAAAGCCGCCCGGAACAGGCGTGCCGGTATGAGGACACAGCGTTCTGTTGAGCCCGTCGATATCGAAGCTGATATATACTTTTTGCGGAAGGTGGTTAATGATCTCATCTGCCAGGTATTGCCAGCTCAGCCCTTCAAACTGCCTTTCCTTTATCCGCTTATCGAAATAAGTGACTACCCTGTTATTGCTGTTGCAAATATAATCCCATTCACTCTGGCTGTAATCCCGCACCCCCACCTGCACCAGGCGGGTAAGCTGGGGGATCTCGTTCAGGGCATTATACATAATAGAAGCATGTGAATGGGTGAATTGCAGGTAGGCTTTCCGGAGATCGCAGTGGGCATCTATTTGCAATATCCCGAAATCGTTATATTTTTCCGCGATGGCTTTATAAAAACCTATAGGCGTACTGTGATCACCCCCCAGCAATCCTACCAGCTTGCCCCTGTTAAGCAGGGTTTTGGTTTGATCGTATACCCATGCATTTAAAAATGCACTTCCTTCATTCACTTCCTTAAGCGTTTTGCCCATAAACCTGTTCTCATCAACATGCTTTCCCTGCGATATATAATCAATAAAAAGCTCCGATTCCTTACGCAGGTAATCACTTTTAAAAAGTATCTTCTTATCGGGCTCGAGCAAAAAGAACCCCTGCTTCCAGCCGTCATGCACGTCAGGATCGAAAAGATCAACATGCAGGCTGGCCTTCTTTATACGTTCGGGAGCTCTTGCTGTTCCCGCCAGGTAGCTTACCGTTACTTCCCACGGTACCGGCAGCACTACCAACCTTGCATCTTCTTCAGTAAAAGGCAAACCAAAAATATTGTAATTGGGATTACCTGAACTGTTGGGGTCAAACGTTGAAAGGTCCATGAGTTAATAGAGATGATGCTTCAAAAGCGGTGCAAGTTAGGGAAATTCGAAAATGTGGAAAGATGAAAATGTGAAAATGTGGAGATGAAAGCGGGCGGTACACGACAAAGGAGCGTCAGACCGCTGAATGGTTAACGATTTTCCCCTGCGTCTTTGTCCCTTTGCGAGCGCTGCGTGAAACAGGGATAAATGGATCTGTTTATGAAAAGTTAAATGCCGAACAACTGCGCAAAAGGAATGAAAATCCCCTCTTATCCTAAAAACAATTGGCAACGGCGTTGATTTTTGACCTAATTTTGCTCCTTGATAATAAGTATTTTATTATGAAAAAAATCCATATAGTTGCATTGGTCATTATAGCTGCAGCCATTGCATATATGCTGATCACCCTATCCAAAGATCTTACCACTTATGATACGATCGCTTCTGCAAAACAAAAGCAGGGAAAATTCATCCACCTCATCGCTAAATTAGACCGGTCGAAAGAGATACAATACGACCCTGTGGCAGACCCTAATTTCCTTGCATTTTACGCAGTGGATTCTTTAGGCTCGCAAACCAGGGTAGTCTATCACAGCACCAAACCCCCCGAATTGGAAATGAGCGAGCGTATCGTAATGAAAGGCAGAATGAACGGTGACGTGTTTGAATGTAAAGAAATTTTACTGAAATGTCCTTCCAAATACAAAGATGATCCGACACAGCAGGAAAAGGCGTTGGAATATAAACTGCAGGATTAATTATCATGATTTACCAGGGTGAACATTTATTGATAGGACAATTCGGGCATTTTTGTGTACTGTTGTCCTTCGTGGCCTCTCTTATTGCAACTTTCGCCTATTTCAAAGCAACACAAGCTTCCGTACCTGATGATCATGCCACCTGGAAAAAATTGGCCCGCACGGCATTCATCATTGAAACCATTGCGGTAATAGCCATTTTTATAAGCCTCTATACCATTATCTATAACCACTACTTTGAATACAAGTATGCGCACCAGCACTCCAAGCGCAGCCTGCCCACCAAATATTTGCTGAGTTGCCTCTGGGAAGGACAGGAAGGCAGCTTTATGCTGTGGAATTTCTGGCACTGCATCCTGGGGTTGGGCATTATGCTTAAAAGCAGGAAATGGGAAGCCCCCGTAATGACTATCATTTCCGTAGTACAGGTGTTTCTGGCCACTTTTCTGCTGGGCATTTATTTCTTTGATCTGAAGATCGGCAGCAGTCCTTTTGTGCTGATGAGAAATGAGTTCCCCGGTGCCCCGGTATTCCAGGATCCTCTATACCTGCAAAAATACCTGCGCGACGGTAACGGGCTGAATGTATTGCTTCAAAACTACTGGATGGTCATTCATCCCCCCATATTGTTTTTGGGATTTGCTTCCGCCATCGTGCCTTTTGCCTTTGCTTTTGCCGGGCTATGGAAAAAGGAGTACACCGGATGGATAAAAGCGGCGCTGCCCTGGACCCTGTTCAGCGCGGCTATGCTGGGCATCGGTATTCTTTTAGGCGCCGCCTGGGCGTATGAGTCACTTACATTCGGCGGCTACTGGGCATGGGACCCCGTAGAGAATGCTTCCCTGGTACCCTGGCTGCTAATGGTTGCCGGGTTGCATATCATGCTCATTAACAAATCTACCGGCTATTCCTCCAAATCGGTTTACTGGTTTCCTTTTCTTGCTTTCCTGCTGCTGCTGTATTCTACCTTTTTAACCCGTACCGGGGTTTTAGGCGATACGTCTGTACACTCTTTTACAGGAGAAGGCAACTCCCTGTTCTGGCACCTGATCGTTATGATGACTACGTTTTCTCTTCTGTTTCTGGTGGCATACTTTAAAAACAGGAAGCAGATCCCTGTCATTCATAAAGAAGAAGATATCTCCTCCCGTGAATTCTGGATGTTCGTGGGCTCACTCGTATTGCTTATTTCCGGGGCTTATATTTCCTTCTTCACGTCCCTGCCGGTGATCAATAAGATCGTCGGCACAAACAAAGCCATTGGGGAAGACCCGGAATATGTATACAACCGGGTGATGATCTTAATTGCCGTAGTAATAGGATTGCTTACCGCTATTACGCAATACCTGAAATATAAAAAAACACCCCGCTCCTTCTGGCTGAAAAAGATCATTACTCCTACCGTTATAGCACTCGCTATTTCTATATTGATCAGTGTTTTAGGAAATATAAACTATAATAAATACGGGATCGGCTACCTTGGCGCTGTTCACCTCGCTATTTTTGCGGCCACCTATGCCGTTATTGCCAATGCCATGTATATATGGACAGGCGCAAAAGGAAAGCTCAGCCTTGCCGGCGGCTCTATTACCCATTTGGGTTTTGGAATGATGCTGGTGGGCATCCTCGTTTCTTCTTCCAAAAAAGAAGTGGTTTCCATCAACCGCACAGGCATAATTATGCCCGGATTAACAGATCCCAAGGGAAGGGAAGACAGCGGCCTGGAAAATGTTACGCTTATCATGGGTGTACCCACTCCTATGGGCAAATACACGGTAACGTATATGGGCGATTCTTCCCACCCTGCAGATGAGAAAATGTATTTTAAGGTGAATTACGAGCGTAAGGACGAAGCAACCGGGAAAGTACTGGAGAACTTTAACCTATACCCCAACGCTTTTTTGATGAAAGCTGACGGAGGAAGGACCCAACTGTCTGCCAATCCCGACTCCCGCCATTACTGGCATAAGGATGTATTTACCTTCATTACCTCTATGCCAGATCCCGAAAGCATAAAGGACACAGCCACTTTCAGGAGCCACCCGGTACAGCAGGGGGATACGGTATTTTACTCCAATGGGTATATTATTGTAGACCAGGTAATAGAAGCCAATAAAGGCACCAATAAAGACCTGCCCCTGGTAGACAGCGCCTGGCTGGCAGACGTAACTGTACATGGCAATAATGGCATAACGTACAAAGCGCAGCCTGCCTTATTCTCAAAAGATAACATGCCCATTGCCAAAAGAGATACGGTGGTGGCGCAGAGCCTCGTGCTGGAGGTGAATAAGATCGGGAACGCACTTGCCCTGGGCGTAAAGGAATCCAATGCCGTCATGAAATACATCACATTAAAGGCATTCCAGTTCCCGTTCATTAATATCCTGTGGCTGGGGATCATTATTATGTCGGCAGGATTTTTCATCAGCATGTGGCACCGCTTCAAAGCAGACCGCTGACCTGCCGGAATTTTTTTACCCCGTAGCAGCGGCCGGCGTACCTTTCATGTCTACACGTATTATATAAAGTACAATAACCGTTACTATTGTAATTTTGCAGACCAGATGACCGGCCGCAATCAATTATATTACACCCTGATATTCTCCGTACTCTGCTGTTGTTCAATGCTCTCAGCGGTACGGTCGCAATCCCGGTATGGCATAAATGATACGATCACTGTGCCTGCCGTTATTTATAACGGCGACACCCTGTCTTATAAAGAGCTTTCTGAAGTATATATTTATCTTAAGTTAACGCGTGCGCAAAAAAAAGCGCTGCGGGAGTGGACCAGGTTGCGCAACGCGGTATATGTTACCTACCCTTACGCTAAAAAAGCCGGCGCCGTATTTAATGATATTAATGCCCACCTGGTGAATATACCCGACAAAGAGAAAAGGAAAGCCTACGTGAAAAGCCGGGAGAAAGACCTCCGCAAGGAATTTACCCAACCGCTTACCGACCTGTCGGTTTACCAGGGAAAAGTGCTCATGAAGCTGATTGCCAGGGAAACAGGCAATACCTGCTACGAGATCATCCATGATTATAAAGGCAGTTTTTCCGCCGGTTTCTGGCAGAGCGTGGCCTGGCTCTTCGGCAGCAGCCTGAAGCAAACCTATAATCCCCGTGCAGAAGACGCCCAGATTGAAGATATCGTAATGGAAGTAAGGCGGATGTATGGGTTATATTAGTTTGGGAGTTGGGAAGTTTATGGTTTGTAGTTTATTGTTGCATACGTATGGGATTTGAGATTTATGATTTGATATTTGAAATTGTATTTCATTCGGATTTCGGGCTTACAACTTCGGATTCAAACCTTTCACACCATCATATCTACAAACTCATTCACCGGCAGCGACGTAAGCTTTTTATAATCAAGCGCTGCATTTAAAATTGCTTGCTGTTGCCTGGCGGCAAATTTTCTTGCCAGGTTGGTCCTGAACTTTTGAATAAGCAGGGGTATCCCTTCCTCCCGGCGACGCTTGTGGCCTATCGGGTATTCCACCACCACTTCAGGCAAAACCGTTCCGTCGTTCAACTCCAACGTTAGAGCATTGGCAATGGAGCGCTTGTCAGGATCGTGATAATCTTTGGTGAACTGCGGGTCTTCTGTCGTAACCATCGTATCGCGCAGCAGGTCAATACGAGGGTCTGAAGCAATATTGTCCTCGTAATCTGCAGCGGTAAGCCGGCCAAAGATCAGGGGCACGGCGATCATATACTGGATGCAATGATCCCGGTCGGCAGGATTATGCAGGGGTCCTTTTTTATCAATAATACGGATGGCAGCCTCATGGGTGCGGATAGTGATCTTTTTGATATCATTGGTTGTTTTTCCGAGTGATTGCAGTTGCCTGTGTAAAGTCATTGCCGCTTCGACAGCAGTCTGCGAATGAAATTCCGCCGGGAAGGATATTTTAAACAACACGTTTTCCATCACATAAGAGCCGTAATCTCGCTGAAACTTAAACTCATTCCCCTTAAAAAGCACATCATAAAAACCCCAGGTTTTGGCACTGAGTACTGATGGATAGCCCATTTCGCCGGTTTTAGCGATCAGTGCCAGGCGTACCCCACGC
>CAZREP010000197.1:0-8739 GCA_964599035.1 uncultured Terrimonas sp.
GGCCTTTTTTGAAGCTGCCAACGGATGGTATGATTTCAAAAGCTGGAACCCGTTCCAGCTTCGCCGGTCAGTTGGCCTGGGTGCGAGGTTCTTCCTGCCCATGTTCGGTTTGCTGGGTTTTGATTACGGATTAGGGCTCGACAGGTTATCTGCTCCCGGAAGCTCCTTCAAGGACGCCACGCGGTTTACCTTTATGCTTGGCTTTGAACCGGAATAGCAAGAGGGAGTGAATGGTGAGATGAGAAACGGGAGAGGTTCTCTCACAGATAGCATTCCTGCCTGTCGGCGGACAGGGATCTGCACAGATTGTTTTGTTTTCATCTGTGTTTGTCTGAGTGATCTGTGAGACAGTTCACCCTGCACCCTGTAACTTGTAACCTGCTTACGGCACGGCTGATGGTTGGTAAGATATACAAAGGACATGCTTATAGCCTGTTACTTTAAAAGCATACATAACTTTAAATTAAGAACCATGAAAAAAATATTGTTTGTCGCTGGCTTTTTGTGTCTTGCGGTTTTCAGTGCGAATGCCCAGCGCTATGCCATTTTGGACACTAAATTTATTCTCGACAGGCTGCCTGAATACAAGGATGCCCAGAAGCAACTGGACCAGCTCAGCGAAGCCTGGCAAAAGGAACTGGACGGGCTGCAGTCGAGGTTAGACAAAATGTACCGCGATTTTGAAGCCGAGCAGGTAATGTTGAGTGAAGATCTGAAGAAAAAAAGAGAGGATGAATTATTCAACAAGGAAAAAGAACTGAGAGACCTTCAGCGTCAACGCTTTGGTTATGAAGGCGATCTGTTCAAGAAACGGCAGGAGCTCATAAAACCCGTGCAGGATAAAGTGTATAATGCCGTGCAAAAGCTGGCGGTGGAAAAAGGATACGATTTTATTTTGGATAAAAGTGAAGGAATTACCGTTATCTTTGCCGACCCCAAATTAGACCGGAGCGAGGATATACTGAAAATGCTTGGGGTAAATAAATAATTGTTAAAGCGCTGTTGTGGCAGAACTAACAGGAACAAATCTTCATCTTTAAACCAAAATAAAACTGAAACATTTACTAATATGAAAAAGATTTTCTCTTTAGTAGCGGTAATCGGGTTGCTGGTAGCAGCAGAAAATACTGCAGTGGCACAAAACAAATTCGGACATGTTGAGCTTGAGCACGTGGTATCAATTTTACCCGATGTAAAGAAGGCGGATACGATTCTCCAGAATTTCAGGAAAGATTCTTTGGAACAGCAATTACCCTTTTTTTTAAGTGAATACAAGCGTAAGGATTCTATAGCCAAATCACCTGCAACACCTGCAGCTATTAAACAAACTGTTCAGCAGGAAGCGAATCAGTACCTGCAGATCATCCAGAACTGGGACCAGTATGCACAGCAGGAAATGCAGCGTAAAAGCCAGGAAGTATACAATCCCTATTTTTCAAGGGCATTTGAGTTGATTAACACGGTTGCCAAAGAAAATGGTTATACCTGGGTGTTTAAGCAGGATGCTCTGCTGGTTGCTCCTCCAACAGATGACCTGTTACCATTGATAGCTAAAAAATTGGGAGTAAAATTACCTGCAGGGGCTGTAGCCGAACCGGCAACACCTGCTTCGGGCGGCGCCAAAAAGTAACAATTTGTCAAAATCATTCTTTATAACAGCCACCCTTACCGGGTGGCTTTTTTGTTATACCTTTTTTTGCCGGCTATCTTTGCCGGCGGTAAGTAGTTTACTCATAACATCTAAAGTATGAACCTGCATCCTATTGGCGTTTTCGATTCTGGTTATGGCGGGCTTACGGTATTGAAAACATTTATAGATAAGCTGCCGGCTTATGATTATTTATATCTTGGCGATAATGCCCGTACACCCTATGGCACCAGGTCGTTTGAAACGGTTTACCGGTATACCCTCGACTGCGTTAAGTGGCTGTTCGGGCAGGGATGTTCCCTGGTTATTCTGGCTTGTAATACCGCTTCCGCCAAGGCGCTGCGTACCATCCAGCAAAACGACCTTCCCCGTATGGATCCTCAAAGGCGGGTGCTGGGGGTAATACGCCCCACTACCGAAAAGATCGGCACATTTACACAAACGAATGAAGTGGGTATACTCGCCACGGAAGGGACCGTTTTATCGGAGTCGTATCTTATTGAAACGAAAAAATTTTTTCCTGATATCAAAGTATACCAGGAGGCCTGTCCTATGTGGGTACCCCTGGTAGAGAACAATGAATATGAAAGCCCCGGGGCAGATTATTTTGTAGAAAAGCATGTAAAGAATCTGCTCTCAATGGGCAAACATATTGATACAGTGCTGTTGGCCTGTACCCATTACCCCCTGCTTAAAAATAAGATCAGGCAGTATTTACCCGAAAAGGTGAGGCTGCTTTCCCAGGGTGAAATAGTGGCCAACAGCCTGGCAAACTACCTGGTGCGCCACCCTGAAATGGAAAGCCGCTGCAGTAAACAGGGAATGGTGAGATTCTTCACCACCGATTCTGTGGCAGATTTTGATGCGCACGCCACTACCTTCTTCGGGGATCCTGTTCATGCGGAACATGTTGACAGTGGCTGGTAAGGAATGGGAGTTTTGGCTGTTATTAGGTTTGTTTGGAAAAGATAGTTTCACGCCTACCTTGCCGGCAGGCAGCGAACGCAAAGGTGCGACGGCCGCAAAGAAGAATTACTGCATACGTTGCCTCGCTGCGCAGGCTGCGGGAAATCAATGGTTTTCGGTGTTAAAACAACTCATTATTAAGCACCAAAAACGATTGCATTCCCTTAGATTTTTATTGTACCTTTGCACCCTCAAAAAAATACCTCTTTGCTTTAGGTGTCTCATACAGCCTCAACGGCGGTGCTGATTTCCAAAGGCTGAGTTAAAGAAGTTTTACAATGCAGATTAGAAACATAGCCATTATAGCCCACGTTGACCACGGCAAGACCACATTGGTTGATAAGATACTGCATCAGACCAATGTATTCCGTGCCAACCAGGAGAGCGGAGAACTGATCATGGACAGCAATGACCTCGAGCGTGAAAGAGGGATCACCATCTTCAGTAAAAATGCATCCGTAGTATACAAAGACGTAAAGATCAATGTGATAGATACTCCCGGCCACGCCGACTTCGGGGGTGAGGTGGAACGGGTGCTGAAAATGGCAGACGGTGTACTGCTGCTGGTGGATGCTTTTGAAGGCCCAATGCCGCAAACCCGTTTTGTGCTGCAAAAAGCCCTGCAGCTGAATCTGAAGCCGATTGTGATCATCAATAAGGTAGACAAGCCCAATTGCCGTCCGGATGAAGTGCACGATGCGGTATTTGAGCTCTTCTTTAACCTCGATGCCACCGAAGAGCAACTCGACTTCCCCACGTTTTACGGCTCCGGCAAAAACGGTTGGTTCAATGATAGCCTCACGCCCAGCACCGATATTACACCCCTGCTCGACGGCATTATAAAATATGTTCCCGAACCGGAGGTAAGCGAAGGAACCCTGCAAATGCAGATCACTTCGCTTGACTATTCTTCCTTTCTCGGTCGTATAGCGGTGGGTAAGGTAACACGCGGCAGCATTAAGGAAAACCAGCCGATCGCACTGGTGCAGGCTGATGGCACCATTAAAAGATCAAGAGTAAAAGAATTGTACGTATTTGAAGCTTTGGGCAAAAAGAAGGCCGCTGAGGTATTAGCCGGGGATATCTGCGCCGTGGTAGGGCTGGATGATTTTAATATCGGCGATACCATTTCCGATACAGAGAACCCGGAAGGCTTGCCGGTGATCAGTGTGGATGAGCCAACCATGAATATGCTGTTCAGCATCAATAACTCCCCCTTCTTTGGTAAGGATGGAAAATTTGTTACGAGCCGCCATCTGCGCGACAGGCTGATGAAGGAAACGGAAAAAAATCTTGCCTTGCGTGTGGTAGATAATGACAACGGCGACAGCTTTCTGGTATATGGCCGTGGTATTCTGCATCTTGGCGTGCTGATCGAGACGATGCGCCGCGAAGGGTATGAGCTGACGGTAGGTCAGCCGCAGGTAATTGTAAAGACTATTGACGGAAAAAAATGTGAACCCTACGAAATACTGGTGGTAGATGTACCCGAAGAATTTGCCAGTAAAGTAATAGACCTGGTATCGCGCCGCAAGGGTGAGATGCTGGTCATGGAAACCAAAGGAACAATGCAGCACCTGGAGTTTGATATCCCTTCCCGCGGGTTGATCGGACTGCGCACACAGCTGCTCACCGCTACCACCGGTGAAGCCGTGATGGCGCATCGTTTCAGCGAGTATAAGCCGTGGAAAGGCCCCATTCCCGGCAGGAACAACGGGGTATTATTAGCCAAACAGGGAGGAATAACTACAGCCTATTCCATCGATAAATTGCAGGATCGCGGCACTTTCTTTATTGATCCGGGTGAAGAGGTATATGCTGGTCAGATCATTGCCGAACATATTAAGCCGGGCGATCTTGTGGTAAATACCGTTGAAGGCAAAAAACTCACCAATATGCGGGCCAGCGGCAGCGACGCAGCTACGAATATTGCTCCTAAAACATTAATGACACTGGAAGAATGCATGGAATATATCCAGCAGGATGAGTGTATTGAGGTAACGCCCAACCATATCCGTATGCGTAAGGTGATATTGAATGAGGAAGAGCGGAAAAAACAATCCAAACAATTGAGTGCGCAGGAAGTGTAGGAAACATTGTTTCCCGCAACGAACGCAAAGGTGCGGCGGGCGCAAAGAAAAATACGTTGCGCACGCTGCTTCGCTGTGTACGCCGCGAGGAATCATATGTAATAGCCTTAAACCCTACTTTCATCCTTATACCGCCTGTATTGCCATTTACCTGCTGCTATCAGTAGCAGGCCGGTTACAATGAACAGGATCGTGATGGCAATGCTGTTAAGCAAAACTTTATTCATTCCAAGATCGCCTACATTCACGAACGGGTAAGGATAGAACCCCGAGAAGCTTCCACGAATAAGGATAAAAAGGAGATAAACAAGAGGATATGCCAGCCAGGGGAAAACCTGTTTCCATTGCATGGTTTGTTTATTTACAAACAGCAGCCAGTATAAGAGGAACAAAGCCGGGATGGCCGAATGAAGTAATTCATCAACCAGCTTTTGCAACCCCTTCGGTTGCCATAAGAATCGCAGAATGATATTGTAAACAATGCCTACTACCAGTATATAAACGGTTATGGCGGTGAGCGTTTGCACTTTTGAAAAAAAGGAACCCCATCCTTTTTCTGGGTTTATTGCAATACAGGTGCAGCAAACGGCTACCAGCAAATTGGTGAGGATGGTAAAATAGCTGAAATACCGTATCAGGAGCTCCGCAGGAGTTGCCGCTCCACTCGTAATATTGATATGGAACTGGGCAACCAAAGCAAACCATCCCAATATGGATATGCATATCGGAAAAATTTTGTTATACCATTTGGGGGTGAGCAGCATTATTTTTTTAATTGTTCTCTTTTATAAGCCTGCAACTCCCGGGCATCGGCTATGGAACGAACAAGGTATATCAGAATAAATATCTTAATGATAATGCTTCCGCCAAGGTAAGTGGGTTTAAGCGCCGCTGAAATAATGGAAATAGCAATGAACAGGAATAATGCGGATAGAATAGAGGGGTAGGGATTTTTTCGGGCTAAAAAAGCGAGTAAGCCAAAAAGCAGCACTTCAATCAATGTAATGGCAGTAACTGCCCAGGAAAAGTGTTTACTGGCAAGGATGGATATAATTTCACCTGCAATGATGAGGCATAAGGTATCCAAAATGGTATTCCTTGTTTTGTTTTCGTCCATTTTCCAGTGATGGGTGTATTGCCCGGGGGGAGAAGAGGGTGGGTTGTTGCGCTTTCCCATTCATTTTTAGAAACAAAATAAAGCAAAAACGTAATACCCCCAAAAGAATACCCGCATCTTTTATTAATTATTTACAGATACCTGTTTTGTGAATGCTTGCAGGTCTGCTGCTTGCCGGGTAGTAGAATGAGTTGGTCTTCGGACTGTTTTACCGTAAGGGAATATCGCGTTTCAGCATGTCATTCCGGTTAGCCATTTCCCAGGTTGTAAAAAATATCAGCTGTGCCCTTTTTTGCAATAAGGTATAATTGATCTTATCGGGTGTATCGGAAGGTTTATGATAGTCGGGGTGCAGTCCGCTGAAATAAAAGATCACAGGAACCCCTTTTTTGGCAAAGTTATAATGGTCGCTCCGGTAGTATATCCTTTCCGGGTCACTGGGATCGTTGTATTTATAGTCGAGTTCCAGCTTACTGTATTTTTTATTAACTGCCTCGCTGATGGGCTTCAGGTCGGAGCTGAGCTTGTCGTCACCTACTATATAAATATAATTGGAAGAATCACCATGCTTACGGCTGGGATCTATCCGCCCGATCATGTCAATATTTAAATTTACCGAGGTTTTGTCTAAAGGCAATACAGGATGTGACGAATAATAATCGGAGCCCCATAGGCCTTTTTCCTCACCACTTACCGTCATAAACAGGATGCTTCTCCGGGGTCCCTTCCCTGCCGCTTTTGCTTTAGTGAATGCTTTTGCCAGTTCCAGTATGGCTACTGTGCCCGAACCATCATCATCGGCACCATACCAGATGGTTCCGTTTTGCTTCCCCAGGTGATCATAATGCGCTGTCAGCACTACGTACTGGTCTTTCAGATCCGTTCCTTCCAGTATACCCAGTACGTTGCTGCTTTGGAGGCGGATGGCGGTTTTGGCAAAGCTGAGCGCTATATTGGCTTCGATCACCTGCGGTGTGTAATCACTGCTTTGGGCGGCTGCCTTTTGAGTTGCATACCCGGTCCCTAAGATTTTTTCCGCCAGCTTTTCACTGATGTAAAAAGTGGTGATGCGTTGTGTTTTCTGGTACGGGTTTACATACATCTTGCTTTTTACGGCAGGGGGGATAATATTTTTACGGACAACCAAAAGCGCCGCAGCGCCATGCTCCGTGGCGGCCATTTCCTGCATGAAGCTGCTCCATTCTTTATGACCTCCCGGTGTATTGCCTGCGGCATCTTCCGACCATACCATCACCAATTTGCCTTTTACATCTGTTCCTTTGTAATCATCGCGTGTGGAGTTGTTTAAGCCGTATCCGGCAAGCACAATCTCTGAAAAACGGAAGGCTGCGGAATGGTTAGCGGCAAGATCGATTGAAAAATCCTGCCCGGCTGTCAACATCGTGTCGTTTAAAGACAGGGAAAGCTCCTGCAAAGAATCGACGTATACCGGGAAATACATCTGGTAATCATTTTTATTTCCCGGGGTAAGCCCTAATGCCCTGAATTCGTTTTCAATATAGGCGGCAGCTTTTCTTTGCCCTTCGCTAGCGGTTTCCCTGCCTTCCATATCGGCGCCCGCAATAATATATAAATGCTTTTGCAGATCTTCTGTGGTAATGCTTTTTGCAAAAGTCCGGGGGTTCGCACTTCGCTGGGCCTGTCCGGCCAGGGCAGGTAAAACAAGCAGCAGCCATATCAGCTTTTTCATAATCTGATCTTTTGAGATAAAATATGCCCAAACATAGCGGAAAATTATATCCGGGCATATTACCGTTATGATAAACGGCAAAGTAAAGGTTTTCGCGATGAACCACGGGTAATTTCGTATCAGAATTGTTATAATTTCGGCGTATATGCAGGAAGACAATTATTTTATGCAGCAGGCGTTGAAAGAGGCCCGCCAAGCTTTTAGCGAAGAAGAAATACCGGTAGGCGCCGTAGTGGTGATGAACAATACCATTATAGGGCGTGGTTATAACCAGGTTGAAAAATTAAACGATCCTACCGCGCATGCAGAAATGATCGCACTTACCGCGGCGTTTAATTATTTAGGCAGTAAATATCTGCCCGAAGCTACGATCTATATCACGGTGGAGCCTTGCCTCATGTGTGCCGGGGCCTTATACTGGAGCAAAGCAGGCCGGATCGTTTTTGGGGCAGCCGATGAAAAGAACGGGAGCATCAGCCGCCCACCGTATAACACCCTGCCTCCAGGCTCCCCTTTTCATCCCAAAACCACTATAGTAAGTGGTATTTTGCAGGAAGAATGTGCACAGTTAATGAAAAGCTTTTTTAAGAACAGGAGATGAAATAAATGTGGAAATGTGGAGATGTGAAAATGTGAGAATGTGATGGGCGGTACACAACATAAGGAGCGCCAGACCGCTGGTTTGAATGAGGAAATGGAGATGCTTTCGGGAGCTCAGGTGTGAGGTGTGGGGTGGTACAGATCACAGGTTTCAGCTAAGCGTGTCATTGCTGATTTGTTGATTTCTGATTTCGGGACTGGTTTGGTTCTTGTTTTTTGGCTCTTGGTGCTTAACATTTAATTAAATGCCGCAGATGCAGTCTGCACACCTGCGGCTAAAAATAATATTTCTACGCCTTAGCCACCCATTGAGTGCAATGGCCTTCGGCGTGCACGGGGCCTTTAAAAAGTAAACATCCCCCGCAGGTGGTTTGATCCTGCCAGGGAATATAAAGACCGCAGTTTTCACATGAGCTTCCCGGCACTTCCGATTTATCTACATAGGCCATTCTTTTGCGCTTATCCAGCTCTTCGGCACTTACTCCTGTAAAATCATTGCAGGGATCTGCCGGCTTACTACTATTTTCTTCCTTCCCGGCCGGCTTATCTTTATTATTGCCTCCGCAGCTATTGAGCAGCAACATCGCTCCCAACAGCGCGGCGCTCT
>CAZREP010000198.1:0-8633 GCA_964599035.1 uncultured Terrimonas sp.
GTGTAATGAGTTAAAAAGCTTCATAATTGATGATTTTAAGATGAAAAAATCAGGAACGGATTATACAAAGCTTTCAAAGGAGGATGGGAACTATGATTGGTATCGTTCACGGTCTCAGATCATGTATGGTATACCTTATGCTATATCCAATAATGATACTCAAAGTTAGGCATTTTTACTGTACAATATGCTGCTTATTGTGCGGCACTGCCGGAAATGTGTATATAGTGTGTTTTATATTTCATTTCAGGTTGATAATCAATCTTTTTAAACAGATTTGACTGAAAACAAATAAAGGAATTTACCTTTAGTTAAGCGAAAAAGACCCCATATTGATTTACGCAATAGTAGATATAGAAACCACAGGCGGACATGCTGCTTCCAACGGCATTACGGAAATCGCTGTTTTTGTTCACGACGGCACAAAAGTGATCGACCGCTTTGAAACCCTCGTCAACCCCATGCAGCCTATTCCCCGTTTTATTCAGGTCATGACCGGCATCACCGATGAAATGGTGACAGACGCCCCCTCTTTCCCCGAAGTGGCGGCACAGTTATTCGACCTGCTCAATGACAAGGTATTCGTTGCCCATAATGTAAATTTTGATTACTCTTTTTTAAAGCACCAGTTGCAGCAATGCGGCTATGAGCTGAGCACTAAAAAGCTCTGCACGGTAAGGCTTACCCGGAAAGTGTTTACGGGACTCCCCTCCTACAGCCTGGGCAATATTTGCCGTTCGCTGCAGATATCTATCCAAAACCGCCACCGGGCAGTCGGGGATGCGCTGGCAACAGTACTGTTGTTCGAACTGCTGCTGCGCCACAATGCACAACCGCATATCGGCGAGTTCCTGAAAAAGTCTTCAAAAGAGCAATACCTCCCGCTGCACCTGCCGAAGGAACAGATTGAGCAGCTGCCGCGCAAGCCCGGCGTATATTATTTCAGGAACAGGAAAGGCAAAGTGATCTATGTAGGAAAAGCCAGGAGCCTGAGACAACGGGTAAGCAGTCATTTTACCCATAACGGCGCCGGCAGACAAAAGCAAGAATTTATCCGCAACGTATATGATATCAGCTACTGTGTGTGTGGAACCGAGCTCATGGCTGCCGTACTGGAAGAAACCGAGATCAAGCGGTTATGGCCGATATATAATACCAGCCGCAAACAGGTGAGCTTTCAGTACGGCTTATATGTTTTTGAAGACCAGCGGGGATATGCGCGTTTGGCCATTGAACGAAAAAGAAAACACCTGCGTCCAGTGTACACTTTTGAGCTGCTGTGGGAAGGATACCGGCTGCTGTGGAGCATGATAGAACGCCACCAGCTTTCACCCCGGCTTTGCTTTGTAGATAAAACGCCGGAAACGGAAGGGCATAAAGAACAATACGACCACCCCGAAACCTATAACCGCAGGGTGGAACAGGCATTGCAGGCATTGCACGATGATCTGCCCACCTTTGCCGTACTGGGAGACGGCGTGGAACAGGAGCAACGGAGCTGTTTGCTGATCGAGAAAGGGAAGTTTTATGGTATGGGCTATATCTCCGGCGAGATGAAGCTGAAAGATGTGGCAAAGCTGAAAAAGATCTTAACGCCCTACCACGACAATGATTTTATCCGGAATATGATTTACCGCTATGCCGAAGCCAATCCCCAGCAAAGAGTGAATTTGGTGTAAGCGTATACAGGATTATTCAATATAAATTACACGGGTTGAATGCAATAGTAAAGTCGTAACTGTGAATTTGTCTTTGGAACTGGATATCAATTGATCAGCCGTATGGCAAACTGTAGTATTTAATTTTGTTTCTCTTTTTGGGGATAACAAATAACGGGATACAGTGAAGAGTCCGTAGTAAGGCGTGCCAACAACTGGTTTAATAACATTTTTTTCTTTGATAAAAGAGAGAAATTAAGCGTAGTTGTATTTTCCTCAACGATATTTTTACTCAAATTATCAATAGTTCCATATCCTTCAAATCTATTAAGCCTTTTCAGGTTTCTCTCAGCCTGCTTATTATTGTGATAACTTATAGATACCATTTGTTGATGCTGAGTTTGGTTTTGAATATAAAAATGCGTACAGCCATTTAGCATAAAATGAACTATCATAAGGACAGCGAACGTGGTAATATTTTTGGTTGTCATGAAAAATTAAATTCAGCTCTAAAATAAAATTTTTTTACGTGGAAAAAGACATGGTATTTGATCTTTGTACAAAAAAGTTTTATTTACTGAACTCTGATATTTTCAATATTAATTTTTCTCTGTCTGTTTTATTGAACGACAGACAATCAATAATTATAACAGCATCAAAGCCTCCGGAATTCTTTATTTCAGCCTCAGTAAATTTTATCAATCCCATTCCGGCGTGCCCGGTTGGAGCGGGCTTAATTAGATTAAAAAACTGTTGCTTTGTAATAACTCCATTTCCCTTAGTATTAGAATTGATGGTGCATGAATAGAAAGCAATTCTTTTAGATTCAAACTCAAAACCATTTTTGGGATCAACGGTAACCTTTTTTGTTGAATAAGGGTGGAAGATAAAACTGTCAATAAATTGTATTTCATATTTATTGAGCAGAGGATTTACATCAACCCCACAACTGTCGACCATTAGTTGCTGGCCGTAACTTATAGAAGGCTCACAAAAAAATAAAGCTAAAAATGCCAATATTGTACGATATACTTTCATAAGATCTCTGCTAACACAATGTTTAATGCTATTGAACAGCAGCCTTTAAAAATTACACTGTCATAAAAACAAGACGAAATCTTTTTGTATATTTTATTATCGCTTTAAATTTATTGGATAGATATTTTTCTTTTATTACGAATTAAAGATAAAGGGATTCCGCTGGCTTTTGTATTCGACAACAACTGATCAAACCTGATACAGGAAATTGTATCAATACCATAGGTGTTTTTTACCGGGTAACATATGGAAGTGTAAGAAGATGTATCAAAATATGGGGAGGATAGTAGTCTGTTCAGCGGCAATTTATATCCGGGAGAGAGTTTAAAATCAAAGTACATTTGTTCGTTTTCTCCGGTGTGTTTGTAAAGCTCAACAATTTTCCCGGCTTTTTCTGCCGCTATTAACCTCAGCTCATTCTTTTCTGTTTTATCGTTTATCTGATTATATAAAATTCTTACAGCTTGCATTTGGGGACTGTCATTTTGCACATAATAAATGGTACAACTTTGACTCGAAACGATTAGCAAAGACCAGATCAGTACATTATTAATGAAATATTTATTAAGCATAGTGATTACTTTTTACAAACAGGGTCTGAACCGTTCCGCCCTGGCGCAGGGCAGCAAAGCTATTGTGTGTTGCCGGACCTGATTGCCTGAGCGTTACTTATTTAAGGGTAAAATTTTAAGCTAAAGTAATATCTTTATAACAAACGCCCTGCCATGGGCACCAAATACAAGTTTACCGTAATGCAACAGATTATTATACGAAAAACAAGAGCGGGTTATTGGAAATAGTGAGTACTTGTCGATAAAGATTTAGTAACAGCAAGGCACAGGTCTGGCTAACCACAAATCAATGCTACCAAACCTACGCCAGTACGTGAATCTAAATCACTTGAATATATTTATGTTCTCTATTCGTCTCGGTAATATTAGAGCTGAAAACAATCACTCAAACAATGAATAAAAAAAAGAATTCAACAAAGTTACCTCTAATAATTTTTATAAGTTCCATAATTATCTTCTATGTGCTCATTGCAATTAAGATAATTAATTATCCTTATCAAAAGCCAATACCGTATATTGTTTTCCTACAGCCATTCATCATCTTCAATATTGTTTTTTTAATAATTTTTTCAGTTCTAAGCTTGACTAACAGAAGCGTAAGAATCTTAATTGGGGTTAATATTGCTTTTATAATTAGTACGCATATTATTTGCTACTTTTTTCTTAAAATTTTCATTGTGGGTCAATGGAAGCATGAGCAAAGGCAGTTACATAGAATAGAAAAAGTTAGTGATTAGATTGATTATCTCCTGTCCTCATATTACGCGGTGTCGACTTATTCCTTTAATTTCAGTCTCGCTATCCGAAGTCTCCAGACTTCGGATACTATATGTCCTCCCGGGACTCCGTCCCGCTGCTCTGTACCTGGTAACAACAAGGCACAGTACGGGGGACAAATTATCCGTTGTGCTGTACCCTTTCCCCCTCCGTAATTAATCCGTTGCATTTTTCCAAGTTTTTGTTTTCAGTTGCAGCCTTTAGCTTCGCACCCTTATGACAACATTTGCTCCCCTTATTGCCGCAAAACTGAACATCCGTACGCAGCAGGCGGAAGCGGTGCTCTCCCTGCTCGCCGAAGGCGCCACCATTCCTTTCATCGCCCGTTACCGAAAAGACAAAACCGGAGCCTTGGATGAAGTAGTGGTACAACAAATAGAAGATGAAGCCAAAAGCCTCAAAGCTTTTACCGAAAGAAAAGCGGCCATAGAGAAATCCATTGCCGAACAGGGAAAGATGACGGAGGACTTGCAGCAAAAATTAAATAGCACTACCACTCTTGCTGAGCTCGAAGATATTTACCTGCCCTATAAGCTCAAACGGAGAACGAAGGCCCAGGTGGCCCGGGAAAACGGGCTTGAGCCGCTGGCTTTACTGATACTGGAGCAAAAGGATACTGACCTGCAAGCCGAAGCCTCAAAATACCTCAATGCAAAAATTGAAACGGTTGATGATGCTTTACAGGGAGCAAGGGATATTATTGCCGAACAGGTTAATGAAGATGCTCAGGTTCGTGCTAAGATGCGGAAGCTGTTTGAAGATAAGGCCACCCTGCAGAGTAAAGTGGTAAGCGATAAAGAAACTGAAGGCATTAAGTTTAAAGACTATTTTGATTACAGCGAACCGGTAATGAAAGTTCCCTCCCATCGCGCCCTGGCCGTATTGCGGGGCTTTGTGGAAGGCATGCTGCGCATTACCATCGCTCCCGAAGAAGAGCATGCAGTGGAGCAACTGGAAGCGATGTTTGTGAAAGGCCTGAGCGAAAGCAGCACCCAGGTGAAGAAAGCGGTAAAAGATGCTTACCGCCGGCTGCTGCAGCCTGCGCTTGAAACGGAGTTCCGGACCATGCTGAAACAAAGGGCGGATGAGGAAGCCATTACCGTATTTTCCGAAAACCTGAAACAACTGCTGCTAAGCCCACCGCTGGGTGAAAAAAGAGTGCTGGCAATAGATCCCGGTTACCGCACCGGCTGTAAGACAGTATGCCTGGATGAAAAAGGGCAATTGAAAAAAAATGACCTGATCTATATACACGAGCCCGGAAAGCTGGACCAATCGGAACAGACCATCAGACCCCTGGTAAACACTTTCAACATCGAAGCCATTGCTATCGGCGACGGCACTGCCGGCAGGGAAACGGAGCAGTTCATTAAAAAGCTACAGCTTGGATTGCCGGTATTTTTGGTAAATGAAGACGGCGCTTCTGTTTATTCCGCATCTGAAACAGCACGAGAAGAGTTCCCCGATCATGATATTACGGTACGCGGAGCCGTTAGTATAGGCAGAAGGCTCATGGATCCCCTGGCTGAACTCGTAAAGATTGATCCCAAGAGCATTGGCGTAGGGCAGTACCAGCATGATGTAAACCAGTTCAGGTTAAAAGAGCGGCTCGACCAGACCGTGGTAAGCTGCGTGAACCAGGTAGGAGTAAACCTCAATACGGCAAGCAAACACCTGCTGGCCTATGTAAGCGGTATTGGAAGCACTTTAGCCGATAACATTATTAAATACCGCGATGAAAATGGCAGCTTTTCCAGCCGCAGCCAGTTGCTGAAGGTGCCCCGCCTGGGTGGAAAAGCTTATGAACAATGCGCTGGCTTTTTACGCATCAGGGATGGCGGAAATCCATTAGACAGCAGCGCCGTGCACCCCGAAGCATATGCACTGGTGCAACGGATGGCATCTGATAAGAACGTGGAGGTAAAAACTTTAATAGGGAACGAAAGCCTGATCAAAGAGATCAATCCCAGGGAATATATTGATCAACAATTTGGCGAGCATACCATCCGGGATATCTTACAGGAGCTGCAGAAACCCGGACTGGATCCCCGAAGCGAAGTACAGCAGTTTGAGTTTGCCGCCATTTACAGCATAGAAGAAGTGCAGCCGGGTATGGTGTTGCCCGGTATTGTGACCAACCTCACCCGCTTCGGCGCTTTTGTGGATATTGGCGTAAAGCAGGATGGGCTGGTACATGTATCGGAAATAGCACATAAATATATACAGGATCCGGGAGAGATACTAAAGCTCAACGACAAAGTAACCGTGAAAGTGCTGGAGGTGGACCCGGTGCGCAAACGCATCTCCCTGTCTATTAAGCAAACCCTGGAAGCGCCACAACGAAAAGAGTTCCGGAAAGGTAATAACCGTGCTCATGAAAGAAAAGAAAAGCAGTCCGACCTGTCAGCCGCTTCACTTACCGATGCGCTCAGTGCACTGAAGAAAAAGTTTGGGAAATAAGCATAGAGCAAGCACAAAGCACCAAATAACAAAAAGCAAGAACCACGCCGCGAGAAATTATTAAGGCAACTCGTATTGCTGAAAGAAATCCCATAGCAGGTCATTGGCGTTGATAGCCGTTGACGGCGTATCGCTGCCTGCACGCCCCGGCAACCCGCCCGGCCATGCGTGACCCCCATCCTGTGTTAAATAATACTGAACGGTAACCTTATTATCACAATCCATCCATTGGGTGAATATGTATTTGCCTTCAACCGTTCTTATTTCAGGCAGCAATGCACATCCATTGATTACCGACCATACATTGAGCACGGAGTCAACCGGTGGAAAATAAGCATTGCTTAAACCTGTTCCTTTACCACCCTGGTAAGGCACATGGGTATCGGGCGCAGCATGCATGTGCAAAACAGGTACCGGTCGCAAGGGATTGCAGGGTTGTGTAACCACCATAGAGCAGGCATTAACTGCTATGGCGGCAATTTTACCGGATAGCTCACAAGCAAGCCGGTAAGCCATCATTCCTCCGTTTGAATGCCCGGTAGCATATATTTTTTTAGGATTGATCTTATATTTCAGCACCAATTTATCTATAAGACGGCTGATAAAGGCTACATCATCAATATTATTTTCACTGGAATAATCACAGCAACTGCCGGCATTCCACGTTCTGGCCTTCAACGGACCCATACTTTGCACGCCTTCGGGATATACCACAACAAAATGAGCATCGTCGGACTTTTCACTAAGCCTGGAAGAAGATTCAAACTGGCTGGCGCTCCCTCCTCCCCCATGCATGGCAATAACCAATGCAAAACCAGAGGAATGATAATAACCGGGAGGAAGGTTGAGCGTATAGCTTCTTATCCTTCCATCTGCCATAATGGTATCGTTAAAGCGGTATTCCTTCACCCTTCCAACATCCTCATTTTTACCGCAGTTTGCGCACAAAAAAAGCGTGAAGCATAATATAGCGCCATATGCGATAGTGCATTTTGCCATGATCCCGGATTTTAAACGACAATGCAGGTAAGATTTATAAAACGCAGAAAAGTTTAAAATATGATGTAAAAGGGCTGGTGGCTATGAGCTTTGAGCTATTTCAAAATCCTGACAGCTGACTGTCCATAGCCTTAAAAAGCACCAGGAACCAAATAGCAAATCACAAATCAACATCCCGCATGTGCGGGAAGAAATCAGCAATAGCTATACGCTTTCCGTATCTTCCTTACACCCTATACCCTATGCCTCATACCTGTGCCCTGAGACCCGAGACCTCTACCCCCCTATCTTTCAATTAATTTATTCGGTTTGCCTTTGCGCTTAACCAGATCAAATGCATCAAACAATTCATCTGCAGAAGTATAGGCGCGGTATTCCAGTTTATTATTATCCACCGTGATCACCTGGTAAAGCTGTGTATATACAGCCGATTTATCCATCCAGGTATCTTTTGCCACATCATGGTCTGTCATTTTGGGGCCGCTTACGGATACTACATACATGGTACTGGATACCTCTCCTTTCTTTTCCATAGGAATATTTTTCATACCCCTTGCATAAGTGTGGTCGTGTCCCTGAAGCACCAGGTCCACTTTATATTTATCAAAAAGCGGTTTGAATGTTGCCCGCATACGTTTATTGTCACGGGTAGTTTTAGTGGAGAATATCGGATGGTGAAATACAACACAGGTCCATTTGTTCGGATTATGACTTAACAAACTATCCATCCACCGCTTTTGCTTTTGAAGATATTCATCTGATTCTTCTACCATATAAGCATCCAGAGAAATAAAACGCACCCCCTGCACATCAGCAAAATAGCAGGTTTCCTCCAATCCATTTGGCCCGTTTTCCGGAAGGGTAAACTGGTACCGCCAGAAAGGCGATAGATCCTTCACAAAGCTTTCCCTCCCGTAATCATGGTTTCCGGGTGAGGGCATGTTGGGCACGGTAGCATGAATAAACGCCCCCGCTTCAAACCATTCTCCCCATTCCTCATCATGGCTATCCCGGTTTACCAGGTCGCCCGCATGCAACATCAGCTTTGCTTCAGGTACGCGGGCATAAGCGCCCCGGATCACCTTAGCCCACATGGAGCGTAAGCCGGTTTGCGCATCGCCAAAATAAA
>CAZREP010000199.1:0-8526 GCA_964599035.1 uncultured Terrimonas sp.
TACCAGAGCTGCATGATGGCGCCTACAGAAATTTTAGCCCGGCAGCATTACGACAGCATCAGCCGGCTCTTAAAAGGAATGCCTGTGGAAATAGCCCTGCTCACCGGCTCAACGCCAAAGGCTAAACGAAGGGATATCCTGTCGAGGACCGCGGATGGTAACATTCATATCCTCACAGGCACGCACGCGCTTATTGAAAATGATGTGCAGTTCCATAAGCTTGGACTTGCAGTGGTAGATGAGCAGCACCGTTTCGGGGTAGCACAAAGGGCCAAGCTGTGGGAGAAAGGCGAAACACCTCCGCACGTGCTGGTAATGACGGCAACGCCTATCCCAAGAACACTCGCAATGACCGCCTATGGCGATCTCGATTACAGTATCATGGACGAGCTTCCCCCGGGAAGGATACCTGTTACCACCATCCATCGCTATGAGACCGCCCGTTCGCAGGTAATGGATTTTATAAAGGCTGAAATTCAGAAAGGCAGGCAGTCTTACATCATTTTTCCCCTGATCGAGGAAAGCGAAAAAATGAATTATGAAAACCTGATGAAAGGGTATGAGAATGTGAAAGCTTATTTCCCCGAGCCCAAATACCTGATCAGCATGGTGCACGGAAAAATGAATGCTGCACAGAAAGAGGTGAACATGCAACGTTTTGTGCAAAAAGACACTCAGATCATGGTATCCACAACCGTTATTGAAGTGGGGGTAAATGTGCCGAATGCAACCGTAATGGTTATTGAAAGCGCTGAAAAATTCGGACTGTCTCAACTGCACCAGTTGCGCGGGAGAGTGGGAAGAGGGGGTGAAAAAAGTTATTGCATTTTGCTTACCGGCAACAGGCTGAATGCGGAGGCAAGAGAGCGGCTGAAAATAATGTGTGCCACGAACGACGGCTTTGTGATAGCCGAAAAAGACCTTGAGATACGCGGACCCGGCGATATTGAAGGTACCCGGCAAAGCGGAATGCTCAATTTTAAACTGGCAAGCATTGTCCAGGATAAACACTTGTTAAATTTAGCCCAAAAACACGCTGCATATATCGTTGAGGAGGACCCTGACCTGAATTTATCAGTTAACCTGACGTTAAAAATCTATCTTCAGCATCAAAAAGGACAAACGCTTTGGAGTAAGATATCGTAAATCTGTAATTAAGGGTAATTTCGCGTTTAAATCTGTACATTTATTAAGAAACTATCATTGAAATCTCTATCCCACATATTCCTCCTTTATTTATTGTTAAACAGCCCAGTGCTCATTGCCCAACAGGCTGTTGAATTTACTGAAAACAAAGGACAGTGGAACAGCACTGTTTTATTCAGGGGAGAGATCAACAGCGGAGCATTCTTTCTTCAGCAAAGCGGGTTTACCGTACTGCTGCACAACGAAGATGATATGTGGCAGATCACGGAACAAATGCATGGGCACACCGATGAAAAGCAAACCGTTCATCATATCAGCAACAGAACAGCATATCCCCGCCCGTCTCAGGGAGACAAAACAGATGACGGCGACAGCTTGGTTTTACGTTCACACGCATACACGATGCGCTTTGCAGGAGCAAATATCAATGCGGCGGTAACGGGTGAAAAACCGGTGAGCTCTTACGATAACTATTTTGTTGGTGATGATCCCGCGCGGTGGGCCGGCAACTGCAGGATATTTCAGTCGGTCGTCTACAAAAATATTTATCCTAATATAGATCTCCGTTACTATTCAAACGCAGGACAATTAAAATACGATCTGATAGTATATCCCGGAGCTAACGTCAATGACATAGTGATGCAATATGAAGGGGTGGATAAATTACAGATCCGGAACAGGGAGCTCTATATTAAGACCTCTGTTGGCGAAGTGAAAGAGTTATCACCCTATTCTTACCAAACCGGAGAACACGGAAGAAAGGAAGTGGATTGCCGGTATGTATTAGACGGAAAGGACAAGGTGAGGTTGAAGGTAAAACAATACGATCCTTCGCAAACACTGGTAATAGATCCCACGCTCATATTTGCCACTTATACGGGCAGCCCTGCCAATCAATGGGGATTTACGGCAACCTATGGTGCAGATGGGAGCCTGTATTCGGGTGGTATTGTTTTCTCGGCTGGTTTCCCCGTATCAACCGGAGCGTTTCAAACCAACTACCAGGGAGGAGGAGGGGATAGCGGCTTCGACATCGGCATTATGAAGTTCAACAGCAGCGGTAGCAACCGGGTGTATGCCACTTATATTGGCGGCGTGGGCGCCGACCAGCCGCACAGCCTGATAGAAGACAGCCGGGGTAACCTGGTGATCCTGGGCAGGAGCAATTCCAACAATTATCCCCTGCAACCGCAGAACAATATCTTCGGAAGCGGAGGCAGCTTCGATATTATTGTTACCAAGCTGAATGCTTCAGGAACCCAGCTTATCGGGTCAAAAAAGATCGGCGGCTCGAACATGGACGGGGTGAACATCTCCACCTCCCGGTCGCCCAATAGCCTGTCGGTCTTTTACGGAGATGATTCAAGAAGCGAAGTAATCCTGGACAGAAGTGATAACATCTACCTGGTGAGCTGTACGCAATCGAATAATTTTCCCACCACTGCGGGAGCATCTCAAACCTCAAAAGCTGGTAACCAGGATGGCGTGGTAATGAAAATAGCCCCCGATGTGGGGAACGTGTTCTTCAGCACCTTATTCGGCGGAAAAGAAGATGACGGCACTTTTGTACTGGCACTTAACCCTCAAACCAATGCTGTTTATGTAGGCGGATCAACCAAAAGTAACGACCTCCCGGGCGTGCCTGCTACCGGAGTAATGGCACCTTCCTACCAGGGTGGGACAGCAGATGCTTTCATAGCCATTTTCAGCAATGCAGGGGTTTTACAAAAAACCACATACCTGGGCACCGGCAGTATGGATGCCATATATGGCTTAAAATTCGACGAAAGCGGATTCCCTTATGTAATGGGGGTTACCCTGGGCACCTGGCCGGTTACTCCGGGGGTGTACAGCAATCCGGGAACAAAACAGTTTATCGTAAAAATGCAACCTGATCTGTCTGCCAGCGTTTACTCAACCACATTTGGCAGCGGCACTTCCACCTACAATATCTCACCCGTTGCATTTGCCGTAGACAAATGCGAAAATGTATACGTATCCGGATGGGGTGGCAGATTGTCTCCTTCGGCAAACGACCAGTTCAATACTTCCGGCACTTTTGGTATGCCAACAAAAGACTGTAACGTATTACCCAACGGTTGCAGAACTGATGGCAGTGATTTTTACTTTTTTGTACTCGAAAAGAATGCCCAGGATATTTTATTCGGAGCTTTTTACGGACAATACCGGGGGTTTGGAGACCATGTAGATGGCGGTACAAGCCGCTTTGACTCCAAGGGTGTGATCTACCAGGCCATTTGTGCGTCCTGTAATATAGAAAACGTTCCCGGTACTCCAATACCGGTCACCCCGGGCGTATGGCGGCCGAAAACGGGAAACCCGCAGCAATGCAACCTGGCTGCCGTTAAAATTGAAATGGATTTTTCGGGGGTAACCACCGGTCTCAGAACAAGCATTGAGGGTAAGCCTTACAGGGACTATGGCTGCGCCCCCGTTACGGTAGACTTTTTAGACACTTTGCAAAAAGGGAAAAAGTACGTCTGGGATTTTGGAGATGGTAATACCGCTACCACAACTACGCCCGGAATAAGTCATACCTACAACGTTGTAGGCTCCTATAATGTAAGGCTTATTTCTATAGATTCCAGCAAATGCGTTATAAGTGATACGGCATATACTACCATCAGAGTGCGAACAGACAAGGCAATAATAGGCGCTACGGCCACTAAGCTGCTTCCCTGCGAAAGCCTCAATTTCGAATTTACGAATACATCGGTGGCACCTTCGGCAAAGCCTTTCCAGGGCGCCGCTTTTACCTGGGATTTTGGCGACGGATCGACTCCCGTAACAACCGGCACAGGGAATATTCAGCACGAATTTCCGGCGCCCGGAACTTACCATGTAAAGCTATCCCTCGCCGACACCAACTATTGCAACGCACCCGATACTTTTACGCTTATTATGCGCGTGGCTCCCAATGTGAAGGCGCAGTTCAGCACTCCACCTGAAGGATGCGTACCTTACGAGGCAGTATTTGATAATACTTCGGAAGCAGGGCAGTCCTTTTATTGGGATTTTGGCGATGGCGCCACTTCAAACGAATTCGCTCCCGTGCATGAGTATGCATCAGTGGGCACTTATACAGTAAGATTAAAAGTAGTGGATTCCATGACCTGCAATATTTCCGATTCCACCTCCTTTACCCTCACTGTGCGGCCAAAACCAACGGCAGGATTTACCTTCAGCCCGGTACAGCCACAGGAAAATACACCCACCACCTATACCAACACTTCGCTGAATGCAGTGAGCTACAAATGGCTCTTCGGCGACGGAGATACTTCCGTATTGGCTAACCCCGTGCACCAGTTCAATGCAAACGGCGATTTCAATACCTGCCTTGTTGCCTATAACGAGTATGGCTGCGCCGATACCTCCTGCCAGGTAGTATCTGCGATCGTGTCTCCCCTGATTGCGGTGGCCAATGCTTTTTCGCCTAACGGCGATGGCATAAACGACAAAGTATACGTAAGAGGATACGCTATCGACAAAATGCTTTTCCGGATCTATAACCGGTGGGGACAACTGGTATATGAATCAACCGACCGGAACCAGGGATGGGATGGGAAATATAAAGGAGTATTGCAACCAATGGATGCATATGCATATACGTTGGAAGTAGAATTTACAGATGGGAGCAAAGCCACTAAAAAAGGGGATATTACGTTACTGAGATAACTGAGTTTGAAAGTTTATGGTTTATAGTCAGGAAGTCTAAACGGTAACCCTGCAACCTGTACTAACTGACTATGAGTTAACGATGTGCACAAACAAAAGATATTGATGAAATGGTATTACCAGCTTTATATATAGCAAACAAGAGGGCTGCCGGGACAGGTGCATCGGCTGGTACGTTGCGCAAAGGCAGGAGAGATTCCTCACTACTGATACTGGTCAGCATCATCCTGTTCAGCCTATCTCCCGCTTTTGTGAATGCGCAAGACCTTCATTTTTCGCAGTTCTTTCATTCTCCTTTAACCACTAACCCGGCCAATACGGGCTTTTTACCTGAGAATGATTATCGCCTCGGAGCTAACTATCGCCAGCAATGGGCAAGCATACCCGCACAATTCAAAACCATGAGCATTTTTGGCGATGCGCAGGCATTCCGCGACAGGTTTGAGTCGGGATGGGTAGGGCTGGGAGGTGTAATATTGCGCGACGTTGCGGGAAGCGGCAACCTCACTTCTACGAAAATATACGGCTCTGCTGCCTATCACCAGATGCTGGGCAGCACCGGGCTGCTTTCCGCAGGCTTTAATGTGGGATGGGCAAATAAAAGAATAGACGTAACAAAATTCACATTCGATAACCAGTGGAACGGGAAGTTTTTTGACGCAGGTGCCCCCAGCGGCGAAAATTTTGCAGCTACCAATATCAGCTATCTTGATGTGCAGGTGGGATTGAATTATGCGTATTTCCCAACAGACAATATTTATCTGCATGCAGGGGTATCGGTGCATCATGTTAATTCACCAAAGGAAACATTCTTCAACAGCGCCCCGGGGTACGATAATGCCATTGCCCGCAGGTATATTGCCTTTGCCGATGCCATGCTGAAGGTAAACGACAGGGTAATTGTCAGTCCCGGCGCCTATTTCACCACCCAGGCCAATGTAAAGGAACTTACGCTTGGCCTGCACGCCAACTATAATCTCTCGGGCGATGGTGAAAAACAGGTGATCGGTGGGCTATATTACCGGGGAAGCGACGCCGTAATACCCATGATCGGCTTTCAATGGAAATCGGTAAGACTGATGTTCTCCTATGATGCCACCACTTCTTCCCTCAAAAATTATAATAATATGCGGGGGGCATCCGAATTCGCTTTATTGTACAATGGCTTTTACAACCCAAACAGCCAAAGCTTACGCCAAATGCAATGCCCCGTGCCACGGTTTTAATTGAGAAGATGCCTGATCCTCCTTACGTCGGTATTAATACATTATTTTAATTTCGGATTTTCTTTGTTTCTTGTCATTTGTGATTTGGTTCTTTTATATCAGCTCTCCCCTACCCTTTGCATTAAGCTGCAATTTAAAACCTCCTTTCTTTTCAAAGTATGCTTTATATTTCTCAAAGCTTCTTCCACCGACCGGCTGTTCAGCTCCTTATCCAGAACAGGTCTATCATCCAGGGTACTTCCCGGGTGTTCTTTACCGGGGAGGGTGTTGCTGATGGAGAAACCTGCCGGACGAAAGCTTTGAAAGCTGCAAAAGGGGCCGTCCTCCTTCCGTCCGTAAGCAAATGAAAAAGAGCATATCACCAGCAGGATCAATATCCCAAAGCCATAACGGCGAACAGTGGCAGGTAACATAAGTACAGTTTTTAAAAATGATGAAATACGATTAATTTCGTATAAAAATACGACAATATTCGTAATTCCAAAAAATAAGTATTATTTTTTATTGCAGTGAGAAAAAGCGAGAGAGGATGTGAATCGTTTGCCTGACTTAATACAGGTATCACCTCAACCGTAAAGTATCATATCGTAATTTCTCACAGAAAACACAGATTTTCACAGACAGGTAGTAATCTCTGTGAGCATCTGTGGGATATGTGAGAGACAACTCACCCGGCAAACCAGGGTTTACACAACAATAGTGCTTAATACTTAAGGAAACGATAGTGAATGGTGAATGAGTGAATTCACTACTGACGATTGCCCATTCACCCGTACTATACGACATGTTATAATTCACACCCATTATTTTGAACGCAGTAAAAGCTGTACTGTTTGAGGCGATTGTTGTTTCAGCACTACTGCTTTGCCTTCTGTCAATGTGGTAACCGTCTTTTCGGTATAATGCCGGATGGTCAGCAGGCTGAGCTGCTTTTCCACCTGCACATCAAAGATATCGGACGCAGCAACCGCCAGTTGGCTTACCTTATCCTCTTTGTCATCCGTACACACCATTAATGCTACAGCGCCTGTTTGAATAAGATTGAGCGTGATATCGTTCTCCGCCATTAAACGATACAGGTGTGATACAGCGCTTTCGTCTATAAATGAAAAATCCCTGGAATGCAGGTAAAGCAATGCCTGGCTGTTTTTGATGATAATAACGGGAGGAAGGTCTTTTACCGTTTTACGATGAATGACCGTTCCGGGCAACGAAGGATCAGTGAAGCATTTTACCAATAACAGGATATTTTTATTTTCAAGCGGCTTAATGGTCTTTGGGTGGATGACCTGTGCTCCGTAGTAAGCCATTTCAATAACTTCATCATAGCTCAGCTCATGCAGCACAACAGCTTCCGGAAATACTGCAGGGTCGCCATTCATAATGCCCACCACCTCTTTCCAGATAATCACTTCCCCAGCATCGAGCAGGTTGCCGAAAACAGCGGCGCTGTAATCGCTCCCCTCCCTTCCCAGCGTAGTGCTTTCATTTTCATCGGTAGCGCCAATAAATCCCTGCAAAATGATCATTCCATACTCGTCAAACAAGGGAAGTATTTTTTCCCTGGTCTGCTTTTGGGTAACAGTCCAGTCAACCCCTGCGCTCCGGAAATGATCGTCTGTTCTGAGCACATCCCTCACATCCATCCATTTATTACGCAAACCCTGCTCATTAAAATACGCACTGATAATAGTGGTTGAAAGTAATTCGCCTACACATACGATCTGGTCGTAGTAATAATCAAAATCCCCTGATGGCTCATCATGCAAAGTCCACTCCACTTCAGTGAAAAGATGCGTAAGCCGTATATCTGTTTCGTTGGCACCTGTAACAAGCAAATACTTTGCAGTATTCAAATGCTGCTTTTTAATATGCTCGAACAGTTCAAGCGCCTCTTCTTTCCGGTTATTATAAAATGCTTCTGCAACTTTTTCCAACGCATTGGTCGTTTTACCCATGGCAGAAAAAATAACCACCTTTCGATCATTGGGATACAAACGCATGATACTGGCAAGCTGCCTGATCCTGTCGGCGCTGTTTACACTGGCACCCCCAAACTTAAATACTTTCATTCCGTGCTGTTATTTGCTGCAATTTAATTAGAATAGACAGAGATAGCGATGCGAAGGCGAGCCTGCTACAACATCATATGAATCCCACACTGCCCGAACTCTTATCTCGGTCCCGGCGGACAGTATTTCAACAAATAACCGGTAAACAGGGTTCGCAGGTGCCGGGTAGTGCCTTCTCCTTCACGTATACTGTGCGAGCGGTTGGGATACGCCATAAACTGGAACTGCTTATTGTATTTAATAAGCTCATTCAGCAGCAGCTCGGCATTTTGATAATGCACATTATCATCCCCTGTACCATGTATATACAATAAGTTGCCGCGGAGGTTTTTGGCATAGGTAACGGGCGACCCTTTGATATAATCTGCTTTGGTTTCCTGTGGCGG
>CAZREP010000200.1:0-8505 GCA_964599035.1 uncultured Terrimonas sp.
ATAATATCCTGGGTGGCTCCCCTGCACTGGATGGAATCATGAGAAATTTCCTTACTATAAAATGGGGCACGGTAATGATATTGATTTGGACCCAGCGCATGCTCTACTTCCAGCCCCGCAGGATTCAAATCTCCTACCCACGCATCCCATCGAATAGCGCCTACAAGCGTATCCTGCCTGTAGGAGGAAGGGGAGTTACACGATATAAGAAAACTGAATACAACAAGCATTATACATAACAATACCTTACTCAGAGTGGACATTATTTAATCGCTTTTTTCAACATTTGTCAATAGCACAACACATTATTCTCTATTCTTTTCCCAGGTATATAAAATTATATCTCCCGGATCTACCTCAAAGGAATGGGTATAAGCATTTGCAGGAACAAGCGTTCCGTCTTTTAATATTCTTTTTACTGATTCATCTGTAGCAACAGTAAGTTTCATTGGATTTTGAAAATCACGGTTAACAATAACCAGGAACTGCCGGTTCTCTTTCTCCAGCAGGGATACCACCGCACCGCCGTCACTTGTTTCCAGGATTTTTACAGGATCAGGCAGCCGGGCTATCCGTTTTGTTCCCTGGGGTATTTTTTTTCCTATATGTGATACCCAAACCGGATTGGCATTTAAAAATACTCCTGAAAGATGTTGTATTACCTGGTTCATCTCCCGGATGCGGTCATATATCTCGGTACGTTTGCCCTCAAGATTAATAGGGGCCTGATGAAAATCCCACCTGGAATTTATATCAGGTGTCCAATAAGTAAAATATTGTAACCCCTGGGCCCCGTAGGCCAGGTTGCTGTATAGCTGCAGCCTGATCTCTGCAATAGTGGATACAGGGGATCGGCCATAAGCCACCGACCGTGCAAATGCCCAAAATGGGAGGCCGCTTCTTTTCGAAGCAGATGCAATTATTTCAAGGTTTTTATACCATTCCGGACGAAGCGTTCTGATCCCGTCGTTTTCTATTACCGGATAATGATCGAAGGAAATAAAAGAAACCGGTACCTCTTTGAGGAACAGTTCTACATACGCTTCATAAATATCCTTCCCGGGTTCAGGGACATACCCCTTTTCGAAAAACCGCTCCACACTGCCATAGCAGGGAAAAAGATTAATATAGCATGGATGTTGCTTGTCTATAGCCCGGATCCTTTTTACCCATGTGGCTAATTCCGGAAAGTCCTTCGCATTGGGCTCATCTCTCAAATGATAGCCAAAAAGAGCCGGATGCTTCATCAGCCGTTTTACTGTTTTTTCCGGTTCCGATTTTAATTCGGGGCAAAAGGGTATCAGCTTCACACCGGACTGACCTGCTGTATCCAGCGCTTTTTCCACGGCTTCCACACTGGAATAGTTTGAATAATTGATGTTAATACCGGATGCTTTAAGCTCCTTAAAACGTTCGATGGAGGTTTCATTCTCCGGAATACCCACCCAGGCTAAAACAGGTATCTCGCCATTCGCTTTCAGCTTTTCCTGCGCAAAAGCGCCAAACCCCGGGGCTATAATTACCAGCAATATTAACCAATGCCTGTAAACACTGTTCATTGATCTAAGCAATTAAGATTTACTATTTAATTTCCTGCACTACTACCTGGTTTCCTTTCCGGGTTATTCCATATAGAATTTCCCTGTCTCTTTTTGATTGATCAACCGCTATTCCCTGACCCTCATTTATAACCGGTATTGTTTTTATATATTCAAGTGTATACCCGGTCTCCGGCACCTTAAGAACATATAATTCTTTCCTGTCGTGGCCGGTAATATAAAGCAGCCCGTCCTTATTCCATATGCCTCCCGAATTGCTGTTGGGAGCAAATGCCTCTAAAACATTCTTAGGAAAAATCCACGATTCTATTAAGCTCCACTCTTTATTAAACTTCGCCAGACTGGTCCACCGGTTATCTCTGCCCTCTATAGCATGCTTACCGCTGTAATTGGCAAATGCCACCCACCAAAAACCATCCTTTTCATCGATCCATGTTGCAGAGCCGGCAAATATTCCAAAACTATGACTGCCTATATGCTTCATGGTGCGGGTGTCAAATATTTCGATCGAGCTGGCCATGGGAGACTCCGGAAAATTCGAATGAGCACAGTATAATTTGTTTTTAATAACAATGGCGCTGTTCAGGTGCTTTATGCGGCTATCCGTACTTCCGTCCCAGATCCCGATCATTGACCCATCCGTTTTGAGATGCTTGGTTATTGCATTATCATTAAAAGCATAAAAAAAGCGGTCATCAACAGCCACGCCCTGGAGATGAGTTATTTTTTCAATAGTAAATCTTTCAAGCTCATAAGCCTGCTGACCTTTAACGGTAAAAGAAAAAAATAAAAAAAAGCTTGCATAAAAAACATCCTTCTTTATGCGAATAAAACCGGCATATTGGTAAATGGATATTGATCTGTAGAAGCTCATTGACATTTCAGTTATATTTAATTTAAACAAAACAGGTTTTAATCAGCTCTCCAGGCATATCCGTAAAGAAATGATCGATGTAGAACAAATCTGATCCTGGCGGCGTTGGATGGCGCGTTTTTTCCTCCTTTCCAACTCATCTCAATCTGATGATGATCTCCCGTGATTGCCTGGCAGTCTCCAGCAGTAAACCCCGAAATCGGATGCCCCATCCTGTCAAGAAGCTCAGCACGGAAATCGCCGCCATTTTTAACGTTCACATTCACCATCAGCCGCCCACCCGAAGGATTCCCGGAGCGCGTTACCGCTTCGCCCAATGTTGGTCCGCCTGCAGACGGAACCAAAGCCCAAAGCCGGTCCGACTGCCAGGAAGCGCGGCACAATGCGGTATTAAACGGCAGCGTGGGTTTTTGAATGCCGCTAACCAGTTCTCCGCCTACTTTGATCTGGGGCTGAAGACGGGTGTCGTGGAAATCACCGTGAAGGCCCTCGGACCCGGCATAATACACATGCATGGAATCATGCTCAATAATGGGATGATGCATCTGCCAGATCATACCGCCACCGTAATCGCCCAACGGGGGATTGGGTAAGGCTGGTCTCCTGTCGGGCCTCCACCAGTTTATCCCATCCCTGGAAGCTGCCAATTGCAAGGACATGGTTTGGATGGAAGCATCATAATAAGTTACCAGCGCAACATAACCACCATTTACTTTAACCGGGCAAAGCTCGAGAAACTGGGCATAGTCAGGATCACGCCAGTCACGTGCCAGTACCAGATCGCCTTTATCCCACTTGCTGCCATCCCGGCTCACCCTCCGGGCTATACTACGGAGGCCGCCACGCGGGTTATTATCATAGGTAATGATCCGGTCACCCGGCCTCAACTTAGGATATGTCTTATAATAAGACATGTACGACCCATCGGGTTCCCGGTAAACATAAGAAACATCTGCGCCACCGCCTATGGAGGCAGCCACAGGTCCTTCCACAAGATTCCAGTCCTTCCCGTCTTTTGAACGGTACCGGTAAGTGCCCAGTTTTTCCTCAGGCCCGGGAAGGTGACCTACTTTATTGGGCATTCCTGCGGCTTTCGGAGACCTCAGCACAAACATCTCATAAGGCCATTCTTTTTTAGCAGTATCCACTATAACGGAGGCATACACCGCAGTTCCGCCGGAATTAAGATCAAAAATAATATTAGTGCTGTCGTACCCCGGCCAGCTAACAAAAGGAAGCATTGGGCGGTACCAGTTAACTCCATCTTTGCTTTCTAAATAAGTTAACCGGCGCAAGCTTTCATGCTTAGCTTCCAGGCCTTCATATCTTATTTCTGCCGGCGTTGAAACCTGCCAGGCCTTCCACAATCCATCAATGGGATCATGGATAACTGTTCCGTGGGCCATTATTCCGCCGGCATCCCAGGGCATAGCAGGGGTAATAAGAGGATTTTGATGATCAGGCACCCCTTGCTCCACCCGCCAGGATACCAACCGGAAAGAGTCAAAATTATCAGGCATTAACAGGGGAAGCTTATTCTTCTCTCCGGCATCTGAAGATAGCTTATTGCTTTGCCCGGATGCGGCATTCCAGAAGAGCATAAGGGATATGCTTAATGATAAGACAGTTGCTTTTCTTAATAAAAATTTCATAGCCATTTTTGAGGTCGTATTTGATATTTGCTTCAATTTTTTATCTCTTTACCATGATCAATGCATAGCATCATTTTGCTTTTTTCGCGACGCTCTCTGTAAAAATGTATTGTCCTCGCATTATAATATAAAATAATTCCCGGATATCCCTGTTATAAAGCGCTCATTTTTTCAAGCATTCGTAAACTGTATACCATACAGTTGGGCCAAAATTTATCTTTACGAAACGGATATAGAAATGTAGGGATCTTTCCGTCTTCTTTCTGGCAATTTACAATGCTGTTAGCCAATGCAACTGCTTTAGCCCGGTAAATTGTGTCGCCTGTAGCTTCATATGCCTTACAGAACATAAATATCATCTGGTCAGTGCTTGCATCTATGGGTAAATAGCAATGATATTGTTCTAATGCTGCGGGAGCGTGCCATTCATTGGATAAGACACGTCTATCATCATATATGTCCGGCTTTTCCCACACAATAAACTGGTCTTCACAAAAAGCAATTAATTCTTTTGCCGAACTGGTATAAGCGCTATCCTTGTTTTTGTTATCAAGGAGACGCATAGCAAACCACCCTGCTTCATAATGAGACAGGTTCTGATATTGACTGTTTGCCGCAACATCTTCAAACTGTCCTGTCCAGTCAAAGGTCTTCATCGGGTTATCCATAATCCATTTTGCGGCTGTTTCAATACTTGCCTGGTATTGGGCCTGGTTATATTGATTCATCAAAACCGAAAGAAAATTGATAATGGTGTTTGGGATACAAAGCACCTGGCTTGCGGGTTCCCCGGTTATTTTATTCACCCTGATATACCAGGTACCCGAAGGCAATTGATTTTTTACGTATGTATCCGCTATATGGATAGCAGCCTTCAGATATTTTTTATCTTTTGTTCTGTCATAAAGATTGAGAAAAGTAGCTCCTGTCCATGAAGGCTCACTCATGAGTATTTCATTACCATACATACCTGCCGCCAATTGCGTTCCTTCATAAGTTTGAGGAAAGCAGGCTAATGGCGCCCCTTCCGGTTCTGCTTTTGCGATCAGATAATCGGCAGCTTTCCTGGCAATGATCAACGATGAATCATTCCCGGGAAAATATTTATTATAGAGCAACATTCCGTCAACAACGCCCGCTATCACTTTAGCCGAATAGCAATAAAGGGGCATTTCCTTATGATCCGGTCTGCCGGTAGCATACCAGCTTTTTACATAGTTCTGATTATATAAAAATTTCAGCCCGTTGCGTAATGCGTCTTTATAAGAATATTTTGCTTCCGGGTAGGGAGGGCAAAAGGTGGCTGCTTTATAAAACATTTCGTCCCGAGCAAGATCAACATATCCTTCTTTGCTAATGCCTTCAATTTTAAGATAAATATTTCCGTTTGGTAATTGGTTCCATATAGGAGCCAGCGACCGGGTGCCGGTAGAATCGGTAAATGAATAATATTTTTTATCAGCAAATGAAAAGGCGGAATACCGGTATGTTACCGGGATTATTTCTCTATGTCTTTTATTGCTGAAAGCAGGGGCATGCTTAAACATCTTTGCTTTTTCATTCCAGAAAGATTGTTTTCCCGGCAGGCCGGGGCGGATCGGGGTCAATGACGCTTCCAGGCTTTGCCTGCAGAAGGCTTCGTTGCCGGCATACTTTTGTCCGAAAAGAGCAAGTGAAATAAAACTAAAAAAAACGATGAGGAATGTTTTCATCATAATAATGATTTCTATTTTTTCAAATGATTTGCACCATCAGCAGGCGTATTGTAAACTGACAGAAAGTGAAAATCAGCATAATCTATTTTCATTGATTATTGCGTAATATTTGCTTAATACCGGAAGTCTCTTATCTCGCCGGTATGCGGTTTTCAACTATCCAGCTAAACACATTTTGTTCATCAGATCTTATCAAAAGTATCTTCTTTGATACCCTGATGCTAATACAAAAGCTACAATAACTAATGCTATTTTATCTCCGATCAGGTTTTATCAACCTCATTAAAACAAAATTGATGAATTCAGGCTTATTTCAAATTAACTAAGCAGACGTGCGCCTGCAAAACATGGGGTATATCTTTAACTTTTAGCCGCAGATGCGCAGATTAAATCTGCACATTTGCGGCATTTTCAACATTACCTTATTACCTCCGCGAGTTCGTGAGTTATAAACAATGCAGCAGTAATAATAGTCATTTAAAACAATGGATGAGGTATTGAGGCGAGATGTGATAAGCTAATAAGGTTGGGGATCGGGATTTGTTATGAAGGTTGAGAAGGTTAATACTTCTGAAAAAAAATGCTTATCTCATGAATGGTATAACTTCCTTAGCAATTCATGGAGTTGTATCGTTTCCGATACGTTGTCGGTTCTGTTACATCCCTCCCAATCCACATAAACATATTCCATACAAATAAAGCCGGAATATCCTGTTTCCTTAAACCGGGATATGATGGTTGCAAAATCTATTTCATTTTCCTTTACCATTGTCTGGAGCTTTCCTTTTGCGCCTCCTCTGGCATGGAAATGAGAAGCATAGGGTATCAATGGATGAACGGATTCATTGGTCTGACCCTGGTAAATAAAATGACCATAATCCAATGTTAGCGTAAGCCCGGGACATTCTTCAATAAATTGTAGTGTAGTTTCAGCATCAGGCAAAATTGACCCAACATGCGGCTCAACAGCATAAAGAATGTTTGCAGCGCGGGCAGTTTCTACACGCCAATGAGCCTCTTCACAAGCACGTTTCCAGTCATCCTGAAATTTTTCTCCTTCATGTATTACACCCGGCAGCCCGGTGATATGGCAGCATTCAAGCATGTTCGTAAATTCAATCGTTTTGAGGAACAACTCACGGTTGCTTGAGCGAATGGATCCATCGGGGCTGTTTGCAGCGGCAATTGGCGGATCAGCACCTGTCTGTAAAAACACATCTGCAGCTTCCAGTCCGGCAATATTGAGCTGATGGGCAAGCCGCTTTCCTTCTCCGGCAGGATCTTTTGCAATATGGGTGGGGTAATGATGCGAACGGTCTTCGAAAATTCCCAGGTCAACCGCATCAATCCCTAAAAGTTTAATCAGGCGAAGCACATTGTCATGTGGAAGTAACGGGAAAGTGAAATCTGCACAGGAATACTTGCTTTTACTTTTATTCATAACTTATCTCTTTTAAAATATATTGAAATAAGTAATTAACTTTTCAACACCCGGCTTTGATGATAGCATTTTTCAATAGCATTCCAGGCCTTATCTATAGATATATTTCCTTTAATACATTGCTGAAGCGGAATGCCGGCTTTTTCCTGTAACGATACATACCCATTGTACCGGGGACGCACCAATGCATTTTCATGTGAGAAGTAGCTATCTGAAAAGAATCCGCCTGTAAAAGATGTCAAGTGCTGAGAAAGCCATGCTTCTTTGCGCACGGGTTGTCCGCCTGCATAAGTATATATACCGGATTGTACCGGCGCACTGGCGCAGTAAAGCGAAAAATCAAGCGCCGGTTCAATTTCTTTACAACCCGGGGAAATGGAAATACCCGTACCCCCCAAAATACTTTTCAACGGCTTGCCGTTAAGTTGAATTAAATTACCATATCGTAAGGGTTTGTCAGCGAAGGAAGGTCTACAATAATTACCATAACTGTAGGCAAACGGGCAATAGACGAATGTATCATGCCTGGTCATCAGCTCTGCAATAATGATCGGGTTCCAATCAAGCATTTCCACCGGCATAGGCTCAGCAAGGCGCTTCAGCAATGACATGGCTTCTATGCCTTTTTCTTTATCGGCAATATTGTCCGCGTTGCGGAACGGATGAGCATCCAATGCATGCAACAGCATCAGCCAGTTCAGGAACAGGTCGGCTCCAAACCCCGGCATGATAACATGCTTCCTGTCTGCCATTGAAATTAAATCATCCCAGGTAGCGGGTAACTGAAAGCCATTTTTATCAACCAGGTCCGGTCTCCAGCCTGGAACCGGGGTAGCTGTGTCAATCGGAACAGCGAGCAGTTTATTTTCGAAGCAATAACTCTCAAAAGATGCTCCTACACAATTTTGCTGCAGGTCATTCCATTGATTGCCGGTAAGAAAGCTTTTAATATCCAGAACGAGATCCCGGTTAAAGCAGAATCCTGCCCAGGGATGGTCTATGACGATTAAGTCATAATCATTGACAAGCTGGTCTATGGGCTTGTGGCCAAACTCGTCAAGTGTACGCTTATCCCAATGAATACGAATACCGGGATGCAATTCCTCATACCGCTGAGCAACGGCAACCAGGGGCGGAAATGCCCTGCTGTGATCCCAGGTTATGCCCTTAATTGTTTTGATAGTGAAGTATTTTACTAAAGTTTCAAATCATTGGTGTCCGGTTAAAATGTTAACCTAAGCAACCAAGGCCAATCCTGTACCGA
>CAZREP010000201.1:0-8454 GCA_964599035.1 uncultured Terrimonas sp.
TTTAGATTTAAGTGAGCAAATAACTAAAATAAATACACCCAATAAAAAGGCTGAATGTTCGGGACTAAATCCGAAGGGGAAGCACCAAGAACCAAAAGACAAGGGCCAAATAAGGTGTATGTGCGGGACGAAATCAGAGATCAACAAATCGGAAATCAGCAATAGCTATAAGCTTCCGGTATCTTCCTTACACCTTATACCCTACACCTTCTACCTTACACCTGAAATCTTATTTCCTCATCCTTACCCTCAGTATATACATATTTGCAGTAATGTACAGCGTTTTATCGTCGTCGGCCAGCGCTACATTGCTGCAGGGTTCGGGAACGGATATTTTTCCTGCCAGTTTGCCCAATGCGTTGAATATCCATACGCCGCCGGGGCCGGTAGCAAAGATATTTCCCTGTTTGTCAACCTTTAATCCGTCGGGCAATCCCTTTTCCTTTTTAGATGCTTCCGTGGCATCAAACAGCAGTGTTTCATTATGCAGGCTGTCATGGTCGTCTATATCGAACAGGTACCACACGGGCTTTTGCGGATCGGAGTTGGCTATAATAAGCGTTTTTTCGTTGTTCCTGAAAGCAATACCGTTAGGGCGGGTAATCGCGTCGGTCAATAAGCGAACTTCTCCACTACCGGTTAACTGATACACGCCCTGGAAGGGGATCTCTTTAGCAGGATCGTCCATGGCTTTCTCCAGTCCATACGCTGGATCGGTGAAAAAAAGATGGCCATCGCTCCTGAATGTAGCGTCATTGGGGCTGTTGAAACGCATGCCCTGATAATGATCTACCACCGGTACAAATACGGGTTGAGGAGCATGTAACGGGGCATCCATCGTGGCTATACGCCGGTCGCCGTGCTGGCACAACACTAATTGTCCATCGCTATTCAGGAGTAAGGCGTTAGAACCCGGCTCACCCGTGCGCGGAACTGTGCCGGTATATCCCGAAGGCATGAGATATAATTCGGCACCCTTGCTTTCCGTCCACTTAAATATTTTATTGGCAGGAATGTCGGAAAACAATAGCATCCTTTCGCTTTCTATCCACAAAGGACCCTCTGTCCATTTGAATCCTTCTGCTATGATCTCAACAGGGGCAGCGCTGTCTGTGATCTTTTCCAGCGAAGGGTCAAAGCTTTGAATGGAGCCTGCCGTTCTTAATGCGGGCGTTGTATCCCTGCAGGCCAGCAAAGAAACGAATAACAAAAAAAGAAATACTCTTTTCATGTGGCAATTGTTGGTTGAATATGAAGATAAGGAATAGCTGTCAGGTATTAAAGAGGTCAGACTGCAGAGGGAGGGGGTAAAGAACCTTTTGAAGGAAATCCGAAAAGCAAACACCAAGAACCAAATCACAAGAGCCAAATAAATCACAAAATCAGAAATCAACAAATCAGTAAGAGCTATGGTCTTTCGGTGATCAACCATGAGCTTTCAGAAATCAATAAATCAGAAATCAAAAATTCTCCTGATGGCTGCCTTTCTTTTAATGTATTTTTAATCCATAATATGAGTATCTATTGCTATTTTTAACCTCCCTGAATGAGATGCATAGGCGAGGGCATCATAAATTATTCTCAGTTGCGGCAGTATATTCTGTGAGCTGCTCCCTGGGCTGGCCTCTCCCTAAAAAATACGCTGATGAAAGTTAAGATCATACCCTTCTTTGCACTGGCCCTATTCCTGCAGCTTCGCAGTGATGCCCAGCAAAAGATCGAGAATATTATTGTGGTTACTACCGACGGATTGCGCTGGCAGGAGCTTTTTAACGGAATGGACAGTGTGCTGGCAAATGATCCCCAATTCAACCAGGGGGAAAAGAATTATATTTATGCCACCTACTGGCATGCCGATACGGATGAAAGACGTAAAAAGCTGTTTCCCTTTATCTGGGGGAGTTTTGTTCCTAACGGGCAATTATATGGTAACCGCGCTTATAATAATTTTGTAAATACGGCTAATCCTTACTGGTTCTCTTACCCGGGCTATAATGAAATGTTCACCGGTTTCGTTGATACAGCCATCAATACCAACAGGTATCCCGATAATCCGAACTTAAATATATTTGAATTTCTCAACAACCAAACCGGATACAAAAATAAGGTGGCCGCCTTTGGTTCATGGGAAGCATATAACCGTATACTTCGGAAAAGGACGGCCGGGTACCCGGTAATAGCCGCCTTTGATACCGTTGACTGGAAGGATGCCACTCATGCGGAACGGCTGATCAATAAAATGAAGCAGGATTCCTATAAACCCCAGGGGGATGAAGGCTGCATGGATGTGTTTACCCATTACCAGGCAATGGAATACCTTACCACAAGGCAGCCCAAAGTGCTTTACATCGCCTACCTGGAAACAGATGAATGGGCACATTCCAGAATGTACAAGAATTACCTCGATGCTGCGCATCATGTAGATGCGTGGTTACAGCAGTTGTGGAATTATCTGCAAAGCACGCCGGTTTACAGAAATAAAACGGCACTCCTTATTACAACGGATCACGGCAGGGGCGATATTGATAAATCGAAATGGACAAGCCATGGTAGCAAAGTAAAAGGAGCCGACGAGATATGGTTCGGCGTAATGGCGCCCGGCATTCCCACAAAAGGGGAAGTAAAAACATCCATGCAATTGTATCAGCGGCAAATAGCCCAAACCATCGCTTCCCTGCTGGGAAAGACATTCACTGCTTCCCATCCCGTGGCTCCTGCCATTCAGCAAATAAAAGAGAAATAAATACAACACCCTATGAGAAAAATTACGCTTATCTTATCCTTATTGCTTTGCGCTTTCTTTGTTTTTTCACAGTCAAAAGCACCACTGCCCGAAACAAAGTACAAGCTGGCTGTGATCGCCCACCGGGGCAATCATGTTAAAGTACCGGAAAATACGATTGAAGCGGTAAAAGCCGCTGTTAAAAGTGGCGCCGATTATGTAGAGATTGATCTGCGCACCACTAAAGACGGCTACCTGGTGATCCATCACGATGCTACTGTTGACCGCATGACCAGCGGTACGGGCAACGTGAAGGATCTTACGCTGGCAGAATTGAAGCAACTGAAAGTAGCGGATAAAAATAAGCCCGCTAAAAAAACATATCGTATTCCCACTTTTGGTGAGGTGCTTAAAGCGTGCAAGGGAAAGATCAATATCTACCTCGATTTTAAGGATGCCGATGTAACGGAAACCTACAGGCAGATCAGGGAAGCCGGGATGGAAAGACAGGTGGTGGTGTATGTCAATAAAATACCGCTGTATAAGGAATGGAGAAAAGTGGCGCCCGGTATACCTTTAATTACCAGCGTTATTGAAGAAGTAAAGAACAAAGAGCAGCTCACCTTTTTTCTTGGACAGGGAACCATTGAAGTGCTGGATAATGTGTATGATAAGGAAATGGTAGCCACGGCAAATGATGAGGGGGTGGCAGTATGGCTGGATGTGGAAAGTGATAATGAAAGTGAGGAAGACTGGAGCCAGGCGTTGCAAAAAGGGATACAGGGCATACAGACCGATCATCCTGAAGCATTGATCGCTTACTTAAACAAGAGCGGTTTGCGTAACGGACTGGGAAAGGATCTGACTAAAGAAGATCCCTATGAGAAGTATAAAAGGAAAACCTACAGGGAGCTTAAGAACATAAAATATGGGAAAGCGCCTGGAGATGCAAACATGTTGGATGCTTATTTCCCGAAAGATGTGCAACCCAATGCACGGGTAATTGTGTATATACATGGCGGCGGATGGACCCGCGGCGACAAAGGCGAATTCCCGAAACAATTGGTTGAAGAACTGGTGGGTAAACGCGGTTACCTCGTGGTTTCCATGAACTACCGCTTGGTAAAAGAGGGGAAGGATCGTTTTCCGGCACAGATTGAAGACGTACAAAAAGCGCTGGAGTTTATTTCGAAAAACGCAGGTAAATACAAATATAACGGTAATGAATATGCGCTGATGGGTGGCAGTGCGGGAGCCCACCTCGCTATGTTGTATGCCTATGGCTTTGATCAAAAGAAGCAGGTAAAGACCGTGATTGATTTGTGGGGACCAACAGACCTTACCGACAAGACCGTGCGGCCCGACGGCAGTGACGCAGACAATATCGTGGTTAATTTTCTGGGCGAAAAGGATGTGAACGCGCAGATCACAAAAGATGCCAGTCCGCTTTACCATCTTACTAAGGAAACTTCAGTACCCACCATTTTATTTCATGGTGCAGAAGATCCACTGGTAAAAGTGAGCCAGGCAGAGGGACTATATAAAAAATTACAGGAATTGGGTACGCCATCGCAGTTGGAGATCTATCCGGGAGAGAAGCATGGTGTTGGGCCTGCAACCGCGGTTGATGTATTTGCTAAAATTTTTGCATGGCTTGAAAAATATTATCCCGCCGAATAAAAGCGGCTGTAGCCCGGTTACATAAGGATTAGGAAATGACGTGCGGATATTTCAAAATGATCAGCTTTTATTTTATGTGCAGAGCAAACAGCAGAAAAGACAAAATATGCCGGTATGCCGGGTGGACGGGCTTATGGATTATCGTTTGCATATCCATTTGTGCACAAACCTCCCCGGTCAATCCTTTCCCACCGACCCCTGATCCCGACAGGATCGTGCTCAATGTTACCCAGGATCCTTCCACTTCCATAGCGGTAAACTGGCGCACCTGCGATACCGTTAGAACAGGATATATTGAAATCATTCCTGCTGTATCGGATCCGCGTACTTCCCTGAATACACCGCGGACAGAGGCAAAAAGCGAGCCTTTCCTGTTCGGGGCCATCGCAGCCACCTATCATTCCGCCATCGTTACCGGTCTTTTTCCCAATACCCTGTATATGTACAGGGTGGGGCAGGGCGAGCATTGGAGTGAATGGTTTCATACCAGAACCGCAGGTAAGCGGGGTGATAAACTTTCCTTTATTTACCTGGGTGATGCGCAGGTAGGCTTAAAGACATTGTGGCCCAGGGTAATCAGAGCTGCCTATGCAAAAATGCCAGATGCCAATCTGATCCTGTATGCCGGCGATATTGTAAACCGGGGTAACAATGATCATGAGTGGGGCGAATTGTTTTATGGCGGCAGCTTTATTCACAGTACCATTCCCGGTATGTTCTCGCCCGGAAATCATGAGTATGCCCGTACCGGCGACACGCTTTCGGCATTCTGGCGTCCCCAGTTCTCTCTTCCCGAAAACGGGCCGGAAGGTTTAAAGGAGTCATGCTATTATACCGATGTGCAGGATATGCGTTTTATTTCCATTAATTCTTACCGGGTGGAAGAGTCGGATGAAGATCTGCAAAAACAGAAAGTATGGGTGGACTCGTTGCTGCGTAATAACCCTAACCAATGGACCGCAGTTTTGTTTCACCACCCCTTTTATTCCATACGCCCTACACGCGATAATGTGCGGATGCGAAACACTTTTAAACCTTTATTTGACAAATATAAGGTGGATATTGTGCTGCAGGGCCACGATCACGCCTATGCGCGCGGGATGCAGAAAATAGAAGGCGCCTCTAAAAATGAAAAATCGGGTACTGTATATGTGTTATCGGTAAGCGGACCTAAAATGTCCTCCAAGCTGGAAGGCGCCTGGATGGATGTATCAGCCTCTTACACCCAGCTTTACCAATTGATTACGGTGGAAGGCAATACCTTGCATTACAAAGCGTATACGGCTGCAGGGAAGCTTTATGATGCATTTGACCTGGTAAAACAAAATGGCAGGCCCAATAAGCTGATAGAGAAAAAATAACCGGGAAGTATTATTCGTCATTTGATCTTGTATTATGCAGGTAAACATTAACCAACGTATTTTTCGCATCATCATCATCTGGTGTTTTACCATACTCGTGTATGCGAAAGCGCAGGCACAGCAACCCAACCCCTATCCTCCGTCTCCTTACCCCGACAGGATCGTATTGAATGTAACCCAGGATCCTTCCAGGTCCCTGGCAGTTAACTGGCGTACACATGATAGTGTAGCTTCCGGATCGGCCGAAATTATGATGGCCGCTTCCAACCCGGCCGATGCGGCAAAAACTAATGCAGTAAAGGCCAAAACAGAAGCTGTGACCCATATGGGAATAGCTGCGCGTTATCATTCAGTGGTATTTACCGGCTTACAGCCTGCCACCCGGTACATGTATCGTGTGGGCCACGGCGACTACTGGAGCGAATGGTTTCATGTAAGAACCGCCGGAAATCCCGGGGAGCCTTTCTCTTTTATTTATATGGGCGATGTGCAGCAGGGTATGAGAACTTTTTGGCCGGGCGTGATCCGTGAAGCGTATGCAAAAATGCCGGATGCAAAACTTATTATGTACGCAGGGGATATTGTGAACAGGGGACGTAATGATCATGAATGGGGCGAATTATTTTACGGAGGAAGCTTCATTCACAGTACCATACCCGGTATGATGTCGCCGGGCAATCATGAGCATGCCGATAATGCGGAGGGTATAAATGAGCTTACCGCTTTATGGCGGCCACAGTTTACCCTGCCCGAAAACGGTCCTGCAGGGTTGGAAGAAACCTGTTATTATACCGATATCCAGGGCGTACGCTTCATTTCCCTGAACTCGCAGGCGATCTGGTTTGGTGGTGATGGGATGCAAAAGCAGATAGACTGGCTGGAAGATATTCTGTCCAATAATCCTAACCAATGGACGTGCGTGGTATTTCATCACCCGGTATATTCGGTAAAGTCTAACCGTGATAATAAAAACCTGAGGGAAAATTTTCAACCCATATTCAATAAATATAAAGTAGACCTGGTATTGCAGGGGCACGATCATGCGTATGGACGGGGTATGCAGAAAATTCCCATGCCGGATAACAACGGTACATCGCCCACTATGTACGTAGTGTCTATGAGCGGATCAAAAATGTATGCAGATGATAAGCCTGTGTGGGCCGATAAAAGTGGCGGACATCTGCAGCTCTACCAGTTGATAACGGTAAATAAAAGCACACTCTCTTATCGTTCGTACACGGTAGCGGGGGAGCTGTTTGATGCGTTTGACCTGGTAAAAAGAAAAGGTAAAATCAATAAGCTTATCAAGCTGAAATAATTGTTTATAATTGGTTAATCAGAAAAGAACAGATCCAAAAACAGTTCTTTTTAGTTAAATCGTGTTAATTTGTCCGCTAAAGTTGTATTTGTAAAACAAAACATAAATAATGATGAAGTTTAAGTATTGTTTCTCGGGTTTGGTAATGCTGTCGTTTGTGTTTATGGCGCATGCCCAAACCACCAAAGCCCCTTCTTCCACTTCCCAGCGCCCCAAAATAATAGTGGGCATGATGGTAGACCAGATGCGCTGGGATTATTTATACCGTTTCCAGGACCGCTACACGGAAGGAGGATTTAAAAGACTGGTAAGAGAAGGCTTTTCCTGCGAGAACACATTGATCGATTATTCTCCCACTATTACCGCCTGCGGACATACCTGCGTGTATACCGGGTCTGTTCCTGCCGTGCATGGCATTGTAGGCAATGGCTGGTACGAGCGTTCGCTTGGAAAGGAGATCGGTTGTGTGAATGATGAAACGGTTAACCTGGTGGGATCAGCAGAAGGGGGAACAGGAGAGTCTCCCCGCAATAACCTGTCAACCACCATTACCGACCAACTGCGCATAGCATCGAACTTCCAGAGTAAAACGGTGGGAGTGGCTATTAAAGACAGGGCTTCCATATTGCCTGCAGGACATGCCGCCACGGCTGCTTTCTGGTACAATGGCAAAGACGGGAACTTTGTTACCAGCACTTACTATATGAATGAGCTGCCGCAGTGGGCAAAGCAATTCAACGATAAGAAAGTAGTGGATACTTACTATAAGAACGACTGGAATACCCTGTATCCCATTAATACCTATACTTTAAGTACGGCAGATGATAAGTCGTATGAAGGCACGGCTAACGGGGAGGACAAACCTGTTTTTCCGAGGAATCTGAAACAGTTTATCGGTAAAAACTATGGCGCCGTGCGCACCACGCCTTATGGCAATACGCTTACTTTTGATTTTGCCAAAGCCGCTATTGAGGGATACAACCTTGGGGGAGGAAAGTTCACCGATTTCCTGGCAGTAAGCTTTTCCAGTCCTGATGCCATCGGGCATACTTATGGTCCCAATTCCATAGAAATTGAAGATAATTATCTTCGTTTGGACAGGGAGCTGGCCGACTTCTTTACCTACCTGGATAAGCGATTCGGTAAAGGTAACTATCTGTATTTCATCACAGCCGATCATGGTGTATCGGAGTCGCCCGGCTTTTACCTCGAAAATAAAATGCCTTCTGGAGCCATTGAGAGCAAGGATTTCTCTCAGGCGGTTGAAAACGGTTTAAAGGAAAAATATGGTGTTGAAAAGCCGGTGCTTTCCTTTGCTAATTACCAGTTGTATATGAACTGGGAAGCCTTTGATAAAAAGGGGATCAGCCGCA
>CAZREP010000202.1:0-8448 GCA_964599035.1 uncultured Terrimonas sp.
TTTTCAATAGCAAGCGCTACTTTTTTATCTTCCTTATTGATATTGGCCGTAAGCTCTTCCACGGTCATCTTTTCAAGATGCCTGTACAATGAAGGTTGTTCTGTTATTCTTGTCATAATATATAAATAATGATTTTAATCAAAACTCGCCTGCCTGAGAAAGGTTGCCCGTTCCGGCATGCGAATATAAGCGCTTCCCCATTAAAACAATTCCGGTTGCGCGCTATTATCGGGTTTGTTTTTCTCCCATTCCATCTGTGTGCTTTTGGTAAAATCCGCCAGCTTGGCGCCAACAGCTTTCCAGCCCATCACTTCTACCGCTTTGTTCACCTTGATTTTGGCTTTTCTTATCTGGGCACCTCTCCCGCTTTGCATTACCAGCACCGGCGTATCCTCGGTAGTAACTGCTTCCAGGCGATTTCCTTCTCCTTCTTTGATAAAGAAAAACTTATTGCGGAGCGTGGTGGTTTCAATCTTAAACCGTTTGATGTTGTACTGGAGCTTTTCCATATCCACATACACAGCCGTGATCACTTTTTCGGGATCAAATTTTTCAATCAGCAATATTTTTTCCCCGTCGAAGCGCTGGTTCAGCTCTGTATCGGAAATTTCATAATTCCCGTTGTTATAAATGACCAGCAACCGGTCGTCACTGTCAAACATACCCAGGTACTGTCCTTTTTCATCTGTATTAAGCCTGCCAAAGGTATCATCAAACCACAACTTTCTGCCGCTTAAGGTAGAGCGCCCTGCCTCTTTGAATTTTATCGACTTAACCGGATATTTCGTTACCTGGTTACCCATGCTGCCGCGGCCTTTGATCTCCAGCTCCTCAAAATAAAATTCAAGCTCCTTATTCCGTGCCGATGAGCTGGGGCTCAGTATAATTTTAACCACTTCAGCTTCACCGTTGGGATTGACCGATAAATAATGCACCTTGCTTTTCTCTGTTCCTTTGGTGAGGTCATATTCTTTATCGCGGGTAACGGAAGTTACATTAAACCGCTTGGCATAGCTGATACCCGTTTTCCCGTCAACATAGATCATATTGTATATTGTACGCTCATCATTCTTTTTAAAAACGGCAACATGCAGGATGTCTTTTCCGATAAATACTTTATCCGCCACCTTCACTACTTTCATTTTACCGGCTTTGGTAAAAGCAATAATATCGTCCAGGTCGGAACAATCTTCCACAAATTCATCTTTCTTTAACCCGGTGCCTACAAATCCCTCCGCCCGGTTTACATACAGCTTCGCATTGGCAATAGCCACCTGCTTGGCCTGGATGGATTCAAACAGCCTGATCTCCGTTTTGCGCTCCCTGCCCTTGCCATATTTTTTCAACAGGTTTTCATAATAGGCAACGGCAAAATCCGTGAGGTTATCCAGGTCGTACTTTACCTGTTTGATCTCCTTATCTATATTCCTGATCTGCTCATTCAGCTCATCGATGTCGAGCTTATAGATCCTGCGGACCGGTTTCTCTGTCAGCTTTACAATATCTTCCCTGGTGATCTCTCTTTTAAGCTGCTTTTTAAAAGGCACAAATGCTTTATCAATAGCCGCCAGCACCTTATCCCAGGTTTCGTGCTTCTTTTCTAACTCCTTGTATATCTTCTCCTCAAAAAATATTTTTTCAAGCGAGGTATAATGCCACTTTTCCTGTAATTCGGCCAACTTTATTTCCAGCTCCTTCTTCAACAGTGTTTTGGTGAGATCCGCTGATGAGCGAAGCAGGTCGTGCACGCTTATAAAACGAGGCTTCTGATCGGCGATCACACAGGCATTGGGAGAAATGCTCACTTCACAGTCGGTGAAAGCATAGAGGGCATCAATGGTAATGTCGGGAGAAATACCGGGAGCAAGGTCAACATGTATTTCCACGTTGGCTGCCGTGTTATCGGTAACTTTTTTTATTTTGATCTTACCCTGGTCGTTCGCCTTAACAATGGAATCCATCAGCTGGGTGGTGGTTACCCCGTAGGGAACATCCCTTATCACCAACGTTTTCTTATCCAGCTCTTCAATGTGGGCGCGGGCTTTTATTTTTCCGCCGCGTTTACCTTCATTATAACCGGATACATCGATCATGCCGCCGGTTTGAAAGTCGGGGAACAGCTCAAACTTTTTTCCACGCAGATGTTTGATGGACACTTCAATCAATTCACAGAAGTTATGAGGCAGTATCCGGGTAGACAGGCCAACCGCTATACCTTCTGCTCCCTGCGCCAACAACAAAGGGAACTTCATGGGAAGCGTTACCGGTTCATTCTTTCTCCCGTCGTAGCTGAGCTGCCATTCGGTAGTTTTAGCATTAAACGCCACTTCCAGCGCAAATTTGCTCAACCTTGCTTCGATATAACGGGGGGCGGCGGCATCATCACCTGTACGCACGTCTCCCCAGTTGCCCTGCGTCTCAATAAGCAGGTCTTTTTGTCCCATATTTACCAGGGCATCACCAATAGACGCGTCACCATGAGGGTGGTACTGCATGGACTGCCCGATAATATTAGCCACTTTATTAAAACGGCCGTCATCCATCTCCTTCATGGCATGAAGAATACGGCGCTGCACCGGCTTTAAACCGTCTTCAATAGCGGGAACAGCTCTTTCCAAAATGACGTATGAAGCATAATCAAGAAACCAGGTCTTGTACTGACCGTGAACACCTGATTCATTTCCCTGAACATTGTCTTTACTCATATATATATTAGATATACAGATCAGTTACTTTATGCTATAGAATAACACCGCCTTTTAAAAGTAGTGCTATGTCAACCATAATATACCGTATCATTTTGGGGCTGACCAAAAAGTGATATTTTGCCACGAAGTCACCAAGGCACGAAGAAAATTAACCCTGAAGATCAGGACTTTGTGTCTTAGTGGCATATCTTAGACCAAACCTTTTTAGTCAACCCCAATTGCCCATTCACCCGTACTATACGACATGTTATAATTAACACACCAGTAGTTTCATCCTACCCGTTTACCTGTTCTGCAGCAGCTACTTTCTGCTTGATCTCAAAATCTTTCATATTTTTCAGCTCACCCTGAATATCAAATTCCCCTTCATTTGCCACCAGCTTCAGTCTCCACAACAGGTAGGCGTCGCTGGTAGTGTGCTTATTCTTGGATATAAACTGGGCGATTACCTTTCCTGCTTTCTGCCAGTCTTTTGTAATGAAACGTTTAAGATCCGCGTCGTAAAAATCATAATCATACTGCACCAGTTTCTTACCGCCTTCTAATATACGTACTCCTTTGCCCTCGTTGCATAATCTTATCCATTCGTCTGGATCCACTTCAAATTCGCTCAATGTAATGGGGCGTGCCAGCTTTTTAGCTTTTAAAAACTCCTTCGGGGGAATGGTATGCAGCCACACCGGATAAAAGATATTTCCTTTTTCACTGATAAAAGGAAGGTTGTTCAGGTAAAGGATAAACACCCTCCCCTGGAATTCTTTTACAAAATGAAGCAGCCAGTAATACCCGCTTACGTCATGCTTATTTTGTGCCGCCCATATCCACAGTATCTCTTCCGGGTTACGGCGCAGCTCTCCTGCCAGCTCCGCCACGGTTTTATAATCATCCACCGACCCGTCGTCTGCTTTCCTTTCATAATCGCCGCCGGCCAGCACCTCTGCCCACCAGGCCTTCCGTGCTGCTATACCCTCGCCATTATATATAGCCGACAGCGGACCGACCGCATAATCATCTTTGATCTGTACTATTTTACCCTGGAGGGTGTCATCCAGCCCGATGGCTTTGCTTAAAACCGCTGCGTCCGCTTCGTTAAAAACGATATGTATCATGCCTCTGTACTGTTATAAATTATATTGTCTTGTATATCATTGCAAGAAATAAAACGATAAATGTGAGAGGAGAAACGAGATATACCGGCTTCTACATTGTTATCCCGCTTTCACATCTTCCGCTATATCAATTTCCACCCGTAAATTATCAATGATAAATTCCTGCCTGTCCTGCGTGTTTTTGCCCATATAATATTCCAGCAATTGCTGCAAATGAGTTTCGGGCATTACCATTACCGGTTGCTTACGCATATCCGAACTGATAAACCGTACAAATTCATCCGGTGAAATTTCACCCAACCCTTTAAACCTGGTGATCTCGGGCTTAGGGGCCAGCTTCTTAATAGCTGCTTCCTTTTCCGCTTCATCATAGCAATAAATAGTTTCCTGCTTATTGCGCACCCTGAATAAAGGCGTTTCCAGGATATATACATGACCGTTCTTCACCAGGTCGGGGAAAAACTGCAGGAAGAAAGTGAGCAGCAGTAGCCGGATGTGCATTCCATCTACATCGGCATCCGTTGCCACCACAATATTATTGTATCTTAACCCCTCAATACCCTCCTCTATATTTAATGCATGCTGCAACAGGTTAAATTCCTCATTTTCATATACCACTTTTTTGGTAAGGCCAAAACAATTCAACGGTTTGCCCCTGAGGCTAAATACCGCCTGTGTTTCCACATCGCGTGCCTTGGTAATGGAGCCGCTCGCTGAATCGCCTTCCGTAATAAAAATAGTGCTCTCCAACTGTCGCTCATGAAATGCCTGCCGGTCTTTGTTATTGGGTGGGTCATCATTCAGGTGAATACGGCAGTCGCGAAGCTTGCGGTTGTGCAGATTGGCCTTCTTTGCCCTTTCATTTGCCAGCTTTTTGATACCTGCCAATTCCTTACGCTCCCTTTCACTCTGCTCTATTCGTTTTTTTAACGCATCGGCAACAGCCGGGTTTTTATGCAAAAAATTGTCGAGTTCCCTGGACAGGAATTCATGCACGAAATTCTTCATGCTCATGCCACCCTCTTCCATATACTGGGAGCCCAGCTTGGTTTTGGTCTGGCTTTCAAACACCGGCTCGATCACCCTCACTGCCACCGCTGCCACAATACTCTGCCGTATATCCGTAAAATCATAATCCTTCTTGTAAAAATCACGCACCACTTTTACAAAAGCTTCGCGAAAAGCCTGCTGGTGGGTTCCGCCCTGCGTGGTATACTGGCCGTTCACGAAACTGAATATCGCCTCGCCGTAATCGTTATTATGAGTGATCGCCAGTTCAATATCTTCCCCTTTAAGATGTATAATAGGATAACGGAGCTCGTCTTCATTGGTTTTACGTTGCAACAGATCAAGCAGTCCGTTCCTGCTTACATATTTCCTGCCATTAAAAGTGATCACCAAACCTGCATTCAGGTAACAGTAGTTCCATAACAGATTATCAATATATTCCGGGTGAAAATGAAAATTACGGAATACGGTATCGTCGGGAATAAAAGTAACCAGTGTTCCATTGGTTTCACCGGTTTTGGCTTCCTTATGCTCCTTTATTAATATCCCTCTTTCAAACTCCGCCGTTTTCTGCCGGCCATCCCTTACCGCCATCACCTTAAAATAATGGCTCAGGGCATTCACTGCTTTGGTACCCACCCCGTTCAACCCTACCGATTTCTGAAAAGCCTTGCTGTCGTATTTGGCGCCGGTATTAATTTTACTCACCACATCCACCACTTTTCCCAGGGGAATACCTCTCCCGAAATCTCGAACCGTTACGGTTTTACCCTCCACCACAATATCAATCTGCTTTCCATATCCCATCATATGCTCATCAATGCAATTGTCCAGCACTTCTTTAAGCAATACATATATTCCATCGTCGGGACTGCTTCCGTCGCCCAATTTACCAATATACATTCCCGGGCGCAGCCGGATATGTTCCCGCCAGTCTAAGGACTTTATTGAATCTTCCGTGTAATCAAACAAATTTTGTTTTGCTTCAGCCATACATTATTTCTCTTTTCCTTAATTACCGCGCAATATATACTAATTATTTTAGTATTTACAGAATGCGGCAAATATAGTAAAACGAAATCAGAGCCACTATACCGAATATGCACGACTGTGTATAAGTGCGGGCAGATGGGGGTGATCAGCTGTTGGCTATCGGCGATCAGCTATGAACGATATGAGAGACTGATGCTTCACACCTGATACCTGTAAAGTATCGAAGAACCAGATAAATCACAAAATCAGCAAGGGGATAGAGGTAGAAGGTGTAAGGTAGAAGGCATAAAGTTGTGCCTGCAACCTGATACCTCACACCTCACGCCTTATACCTCGTTAACGTTTTTTAACAAAGTCCCGATATTTTTTTGGCATAGTCCTTGTCTATAGTAGGTTATCCCTCCTGATCCTGCTTTCCCGGAAGAATGATAAAGTAACCAATTACATAATCAATAAAAATTCCAGCGTTATGAAAAAAGCAAGGCTCACATTGTCGGCATTAAGTATTGTTGCCGCAGGATTATTCGCGTTTAACGTGATCACCAATGGTTCAGTAAAAGGTACGGTAAGCCCTGCAGATGCTGCTGTTAGAGCATGGGCCATTTCCGGCACAGATACACTCAGGGCTGATATTTCGGAAGGTGCATTCGAAATAACGGATGTAAAACCGGGAACCTATAATGTGATCATCGAAGCCAACGCCCCTTACAAAAATGCATCTAAAGAAGGTGTGGAAGTGAAGGACGGTGAAGCAACCGATATCGGTCAAATTACATTGGAACAATAGCAAAAAACACTAATACCATTGTAATGAATTAGTGGTCTATGCTAAACACACTAAGGAAGCGGTATGTATACTTACATATCGCTTCTTGCATTTATGAATGAAAAATTTCATGTACGTTTGAGCGATATTTAATTTTTTGCTTCAGGTATGATGTCTAAAATAAACCAAATGAAAAGCTTAATTGTCATTATCGCAACCTGCCTTATCGCAGCTACTATTATTTCAGGAACAAATAAAAAACAGCAAATGCTCAGACATGTAGTTTTATTTAAATTTAAGGATGATGCTAATGCCGGAGATATAAAAAAGGTGGAAGATGCATTCAGGGCGCTGCCTTCAAAAATAAAAGAGGTGAAAGCGCTGGAATGGGGTACCAACAATAGCCCGGAAAACCTGTCGCAGGGATTTACCCATTGTTTTTTTGTGAGCTTTAAAAACGAGGCAGACCGAGCGGTATACCTTCCCCACCCCGCTCACAAGGCATTTGTAGACATCCTCACTCCCCATTTGGATAAAGTGCTGGTGTTAGATTACTGGGCTCAGGATTAAACATTTATTTTATTAATACACAGCTTCAATGAACATAGAAAAGAATAAAAATGAAGACACGCTGAAGCTGGCACTGAGCCAGGTAAAAAAGATAAAAGATGGGATCTATGCAGGCGGAGGCAAAAAAGCAATAGAAAAACAAAAAGAAAAAAATAAGCTGCTGCCCAGAGAACGCATTGAATATCTTACAGACGCAGGAACTCCCTTTGTGGAAATCGGTGTTTTTGCAGGCTACGACATGTATGAAGAGCAGGGGGGCTGCCCTGCGGGGGGAACAATTGCAGGCATCGGCTATGTAAGCGGCAGACAGTGCGTAATTGTAGCGAATGACCAAACGGTAAAAGCAGGGGCATGGTTTCCCATAACAGGAAAAAAAAACCTGCGTATGCAGGAAATTGCCATGGAAAACAACCTGCCGGTAATTTACCTGGTAGACAGTGCCGGCGTATTCCTGCCCATGCAGGATGAAATTTTCCCAGACAAGGAACATTTTGGCCGGATATTCCGTAACAATGCGCGCATGAGCGCAATGGGCATTACCCAGATCGCCGCAGTAATGGGCGCCTGCGTGGCAGGAGGAGCTTATCTTCCCATTATGAGCGACGAAACACTGATGGTAAAAAACAATGGCTCCATTTTTCTCGCCGGTCCTTACCTTGTAAAAGCCGCCATCGGAGAAGCAACAGACGCGGAAAGCCTGGGCGGGGCAATAACCCATACCGAAATAAGCGGCATTGCCGATTATAAATTCGACACCGAGCAAGCATGCTTAGATGAAATAAAAAGAATATGCGCTAAGCTTGGCTCAAAGGAAACCGCAGGCTTTAACAGGATAAAGAGCACTCCTCCCAAAAAGGACCCTGCGGAAATATACAGTATCCTGCCCTCCGATGGAACCAGGCAATACGATATGCTCGACATTATAGAAAGAATAACCGACAATTCGGAATTCGACCAGTACAAGCGCGACTACGGGCAAACGATTTTATGCGGCTATGCCCGTATAGACGGATGGGCGGTAGGTATCGTAGCGAACCAGCGAAAAACGATCAGGAATGCGCGGGGCGAAATGCAGATGGGTGGCGTTATTTATAATGATAGCGCGGATAAGGCTGCCCGTTTTATCATGAACTGCAACCAGAAAAATATTCCACTTGTATTTTTGCAGGACGTAACCGGGTTCATGGTAGGCACCCGCAGCGAGCATTCCGGGATCATTAAAGATGGCGCTAAAATGGTGAATGCAGTAGCCAACTCCGTGGTGCCGATAATGATGGTTATTTTCGGCACCACG
>CAZREP010000203.1:0-8377 GCA_964599035.1 uncultured Terrimonas sp.
GTGCCCATGCAGTTCCTGATCCTGATGCTGGGTGTGCTGATCTTTGCTTTCTACCAGTTTCATGATGCTCCGCTGTTTTTTAATCAAACCCAGGTACAGAAAGTAAGCACGTCAAAATATGCAGGATCACTTTCAGAGATACAGGAGCGTTACCAGGAAGCGGAGCTGGAAAAAAAGCAGGTAGTGCGATCCATAGCGGCAGCAGGGAATGAGTTTTCGGCCGCCCAGCGGGCAGAGCTTTCGCGTGTTAACCGGCAGAGAGACAGTCTCCGGGCTGCCTTTAAAGGGCTGGTGGTGAAGCCTGAAGTGGGTGGGGATGCTAATGATGCTAATTATATTTTTCTTCGTTTCGTGCTGGATTACCTGCCTAAAGGATTGATAGGATTGCTGATCGCCGTTATCTTTATTTCCTCCTGGGGAAGCATAGCTGCTGCGCTCAATTCTCTTGCATCCAGTACGATCGTAGACATCCATAAAAAGTTTATCAACAAAAACCTTAACGAAGCCGGCGACTACCGTGTTTCAAGGTGGTATACCCTGGCCTGGGGTATATTTTGCATTGTGGTAGCCCAGTTTGCCTATAACCTGGGCAATAGTTTGATAGAAGCCGTGAATATACTCGGTTCCCTTTTTTATGGGGTAATATTAGGCGTGTTTTTGATAGCATTTTACGCTAAGCCGATAAAGGGCCACGCCGTTTTTTGGGGTGCTGTGCTGGGGGAACTGCTGGTAGTGGCATTATTTGTATTGAATGAACATAAGATCATCAGCCTCAGCTTCCTGTGGCTGAATGCCATCGGTGCTCTTGCCGTAATGGCGATAGGATGGATACTGCAGTTCTTCATCTCCGGGAGAGCCGCTGCACAACGGTAAATCGCTTCTTTTTTACCATTTATCGAAAAATGAGAGGTGTTGGCCGATTTCGTTGCCTGTCTATAAAATTGGGATGTACCTTCACACCAGTTAATAATGATCCGCTGTCCAGTGCCTTTGCAAAGCCGTTAAAATTCTATAATTATGAAAACGTACCAATTGCTAAGAAACAACAAATCAATGGGGTATTATACAAAAACCTGCTTACTTCAAATAGGACTTCAGCCGCTTGACCTGCTGTGGGTAGAGGGAGAAAGCATTACCTGGAAATATCCGTCGGAATTGGAAGATTTTAAGGGATTTGTACCTCAGGCTGCGTATACCGAAGCTACAGTTGTCAATGACCGGAAAGAAAAGCAGATCCTTTACTTCGATTCGCATATTGCGGAAATGGATTATAAAAAAGTGAATATTCAATATATTACGGAGCCGGATGCAGTATTATGTGATGTGGCGCCCGGCTATGAATACCTCGTAAGAGCACAAGATTTCAGGCTGTCTGGATACGGATCTGACAGTAAAGCAATAACGGTGTATAATGAACTTAATGAGGGGCAGCGTGCCGTAGAGACAGTACAAGCCATATTAAATCGTTCCAACATCGTGCAGGATGAAAGCTGGACGACAGATGTTCCTGAATATAAAGCTGATCCTCAATGCTTTACAACAGTATGGGAACCGAAGAAAGAGGGGATGGAATATAGTGAAATAGGCGCTGCAAAAGGAAGCAAATGGCAGTTGTTGAAAGGCGGGCTGGGGATGGTAATAACGGGCTTGATAGCGTTTGTTTCCGCTGCATGTGTAAACCTTAAGTTTTAAACAAAGCATAAAATCCATGCTGCTTTGTAGAAATATATGGTTAATATAGTAATTTAACATGTAATTTGGCTGTTTGAACAGCAGGCTGCATAGTTTTTTGGCTTAGCTCCGATACTTCTCGGGTTAATTCTAAATCCACCACCTCTGATATTCCCATGCTTCGGCATGTTATGATCACCTATTATCCGTTCCTTTGAAATATTCGCATTGAACCTCTGATCAAAATTGTATGTTCATGAAAGAATATTTGTTATTGCGGAACAATACTGAGTTAGGCCATTACTCTCTTGATGAATTACGGGCAATGGGCTTGAAGCCTTATGATCTGATCTGGATAGAAAACAAAAGTTTTTCCTGGAAGTATCCGTCAGAGATCAGCGAGCTGGCCATGTTCGCTCCGCCGGTGCAGATCCCTTCCTTTGATGATACGGTTAATACGGAAGGCAGGCTGGTGCAAATGACCGGAAATAACGGGTCTGTGAAGAAAGCTGATACCTTAGAAGGCTCGGGGGCTGGTGTGCCGGCAACTTCTATAAGCAGCCATATTGTGGCTTTAAAGCCTAAAGTAGATCATATCCGGATAAAGACCATTAAGTCTTCAGCACGGTCTAATATTGTAAAAGTGGAAGTACGTGAAGAGGCATTAAAAGAAAGCGCTCCTTTTGAGACAACTATAAATACTACCTATGCCGGGCCTGTCATACAGGAACGGTCTGCCGGTTTTATGCAACAGCCGGTTCCGCAAGCGGGAGGGAGGCTCCCTTTGCTGGATACGTTTTATGCGCTTAGCAATAATAATAAAATGGAAATGGCAGTGCTTGCTGTAGGTGCGGCTTCTTTGCTGGCAGTGGTTTATTTATTTATCACTACCGGATACTAGGAAGGTCTTTATTGCTCCGGCAGGTAGGTTGCAGGTGCTTCTTTTACAGTCGCCTTTTGTGTATTATGCAGGCTGTTAAGGTCAAATCCTGTTTTATAAAAATGTAAAAACAGCAATACCAGTGCAGCTCCTCCGAGTACGCAGGCCCATATCCACCATTTCTGCTTTTGTGCATATTCTCCATCTCCCGGAAAAACAGCATCCTGTTGTGCATGCTCAACCCTGGTAAAACTCCCGCTTACTTCCGTATCTCCTCTTAAAATGGTATGATTGGCGTTGGTTCTGATAATACGGTTAGCAGGAGCAGGTTCCATAAAATCGTAAGTAATGGTTCTGGCATCCAGCGTAATGCTACCACCGGGTTCAGCGCGCAGCACGCCCACCCTGTCCCACACAATTTCACCTTCCTGCTTTAGCCGGCTCTTCAGCTCGTAGGAAAAATCATTTACCCGTTTAATCGCTTCCCATTCTTCTACCTGTAACCGCGACGACACATATTGAAAGAGGTCTTTATTGGGTGCATCGTGTACGTCATCAAAAATGACTTTTTGCATAGGAGGCTCGATCACATGATCCGAAATATTGCTGATGGCGGGAATGTTCTGCAGTTCAATGGTGCCTAACCCTGGCAAGCTTAATGATTTATGCTGTATGAGGTATTGGTGAAGAATATGGAACATGTAAATGCTTTAACGGATTGCGATACTGCTAAGATAGTCTTTTTTGAGACCGGGTAACCTGGAAAATTGCGATAAGTGAGGTGAATGGTGAATGGGTGAATGAATAGTCCTTATGATCCTCTTCTCACATTTCTCCTCTCACTTTTCGCGGGGAGCATCCGGACATTGTTTGCCTGACTTTACGGCTGCTACTTCGAAAAATTATAGATGATGCCTCCCAGTATATTAAAGCCATATACATCATACTGGTTCCAGCGTTGGTATTTGTTGTTGAAGACATTATTAGCATCCACCCATAGATTGAATTGCTTCGTGATCTTAAATTCCAGTCCCGCACTCAGATCCACGGGATGCCTGCCCGTAGCAACGCCGCCATCTCTTTTGAGGTATTTGGCACCTTCAAAGAAGAAGAGATCGCTTTTAAACCAAATATCCTTTAATACTCTCCAGCGTAATGCAGCACTGAACTCCCTTGGCGTAATACCCCAGGGCTGGGGTTCTGTTTTGTGCTTATTAAAGAGCAGCCAGTTAAACCGGCCTGCCAGCGAAAAATCTTCCGCCTGCACCACGCCTATCTCCCCGTGCATCTGGAAGGCACTCAGCTTTTCTTCATTGCGTATTAGAAAGCGGTTGCCTGCAACCGCGATCCCGCCTCCCGGCCCGGCTATGGTATATTCATTTACGAACAAGGGCATATTGTAAAACTGTACAAGACCCACCTTGGCATTGTAAAAGAAATGTTCCAGGAAAGTTCCCTTAATGCCTCCGAAAGTTTCATTTACACGTGTGTTTAACAATTGCGCCGGTTGCGACAGGTAAGGGTTAATGGAAGCATAGCGTTTATAGGAACCCTTGTCGTAATGCATCAGCCACCCCATTTGAACGATCAGCGCTTCTCCGCCCAGCTTCAGATCGGCCAGCAGGTCGGGTAATAATTTAAATTCGGAGTTATCCCACGACGGAACAACTCCTCCGTGGAGGTTAACTGCCTCATTATGGAACTGCAGGGCAAAAGGCACGGTAACAACCGTATTGTTAACGGTGCGGGGTGTATTGTCGGAAGAGTATTGGGTATAATCTGCATTTACCCCCAGCTTGATTTTAAAGGCGTCGCCAATGGCTTTTTGAAGCGGCAGGTCTGCTATTGCGTTAAATTCTTTTCCATTGTGATTATCATTGAAGAAAGAAAGCTTTATATCGGGGTGATATTGCAGTCCGAATTCCGTGGGTTCCATGTTGCGAAAGCCAATATTGGCATCGAAAGTGAGGAACCGCTGCAAAAGGTCACCCTTGTCGAACTGGTAAGCAGCGTGGTCATAGCCATACAGGTAATATTTGTTATTGGCGAATGAAAGCTTTCCGTAAAGCTCCTGTTTTCCGGTAGTGATGGTGCTGCCGTAAGCGCTTGCCCCCGCGTTGGCATATTCCTGGTATTGGGGAACCTTTCCTTTGGAAGAAATATAATGGGCCAAAATATTAAGGTTTGCGTTTGTGCCGTTGTTAAAGCTCAACCCCGCTTTGGCATAGGGTGTCTGAAGGTTGCCATATCCCAGCTTTACGAAATTGCTGGCGTCCCACTTACGGGAAGAAGAATCTATACTGAGCGCCAACGGGCTGATCGCGAGCGGTTGGTATACCAGCGACAGGCTGGTAATGGGAATGTTGTAACTGAATTTCGGTTTGGCAGAATCGGGTACCGGAGGGGCGGCAGCAAAATTGATCTTGGCGGTTTCTTTCAGCTCCGGTTTAAAAGATGAAGTGATCTCAATGGTCTGCTTTTTCAATGGATCCTGCGCCTGCGTTACCGTAAGTGCAGCTAAAAAGAACAGTACGACAAAGACCAGTGATTTAATGTATATCTTGTTTTGCATTATCATCTTTTTACATCTTAATGATCAATGGGACCTGTTTATCCGGCAATTTTGCTTTCCGCCTTCTCCGCGTCAACTACGGTTTTTAGCTTATCTGAGGCTTCGTTTTTTAGTTCGGTTATACGGCTGTTATCGACCACGCTTTGCAGCGTGGCTTTAGCATTGAAATAATCTTTTTGCTTAAAATAAATATCTCCCAGTAATATATAAGCCTTCGTGATCCAGTAATCGTAAGAGCCCGACTTGTTGATGGTTTCAAAAGCTGCTTTATCGGCGTTTTTAAGGTCATTGAGCGAATAGTAGCAGGCGGCGATCTCATAACGGGCTTCCGCTGCAAAAGAGGCCTTGTTGATATTGATCACATTCCTGAAATCCTGTATGGCTTCGGTATACTGCTCTTTGTTCTGAAGGGCTCTTGCGGTTGCCATATAAGCGAGCACTTTATCATCGGCACTGGTATTCTTTTCCTTCAGCAATTCACGGGCATTGTCAACGGCTTCTTCCCATTTTTTTTGCTGGTACTGGCTGCGCAACAGCCCGCGCATAGCCTCCAGCCGGCTTTCACCTCCGGCTGCCAGCGATTTTAGCAGTGTAAAGTAGTGCTCTGCTTTGGGGTAGTCCTGTAATTCAAAATAATAAATGCGACCTGCCTGCGAGGCAGATCTTTCGGCATATTTACTCGGTCCCCTGTCGGTAACTTCTGCGTAGCCGGCGGCAGCATTCTTCCAGTCTTTTTGCTGGTTATAGATCTCGCTCCTTAAAAACCAGGCATCTAATGTGTGCTGACCGTCGGGAAATTTCGTAATGTAATTGTTGAAGGCGGAAAGGGCGCTGTTGAAATCTTTATCGATGTACTTGTTCTCTGCAGCCTTGTAGGTCAGGTCGTCTTCCTCATTGGCCGTTACTGATCTGCCTGCACTTTTCATGAAGGCCACATATTCTTCCGTTTTACCTTCTGAGGTGTAGATGGCTTTAACGTTCTCAATGGCCTCATTAGCCTCCGTTGTATTGGGATAGTCGGCTACGAGCTTTTTGAACTGTGCCAGTGCTTCCGCATTGTTGTTGAGGTTAAGGTAGGCCAGTCCCAGCTTCAGCCTTGCACCGGGTTTCAGGTTACCGGCAACCGGTGCGCTGATCACATTGTTTAAATAGGGTACGGCTTCGCGGTATTTTTCATCCGCGAGATAAGTCTTTGCTATTTCAAGGTTCACATCCGGGATCAGCGATGAGGAAGCATATTTCTGTTCAATTGTTTTCATCAGGCTGATCTTCTCGCTGCTGCTATTGATCCCTGCGATCATCGCAGTCTGGTAGGTAGCATAATCTCCCGAAGGCCATGAATAGCTGATTATGGTATTATAAATAGACCGGGCTTTGGAAAAATCCCTGTTCATGTAATAGCAGTCTGCCAGCCGCAGGTAGGCATCCTGCTCAACGGGCCTGGCACTTAAAGACGGGTTTTTGGAAACCTGTTCAAAAAAAGTTAATGCCTGGCGATAGTTCTCCTTGCGGTAATAACAATAACCCAGGTTATACTTTGCATTGATAGTGCTTGCTTCCCCGCTGGCATAGGAAGGGTTGCGCAGGTAATCATTATAAAACAGGATCGCTTCGTCAAGCCGGTTCTGGCGGTATGCTATTTCGCCTTCCCAGAAATTGATCAGGGACAATACAGGTCCATTGTTGGGATCTTTAAGCGCTTTATCCAGCAGGGCTTTGGCGCTGTTGAGATCCTGGTCGTTGATCAGTTCCATCGCTCTTCCATACAGCACGCGGGGATATAATCTTTTTACGGTTGGCGAGGGCGACTGCACTTTTTCGAGAATGCTAAGCGCTTCGCGGTAATTGTTGGTATTGGCCAAAAGAGCGGCTGTAATTTCCACTGCTTCTTTCTGGTAAACCGAATTAGGATATTCATCTACGAACTTCCTGAATGCTGTAAGGGCGATATCCTGGAACCCCAGCTCGTAGGAAAGCTTGGCATAATTGAATTTTGACACTTCCCGCTGGGCGGCATTGTTGTTATTGGCGGCGCAAAATAAAAAGGCATTTCTTGCATTGGCCTTGTCTCCTAATTTCAGGTAAGCATCTCCTAAGATATACATGGCATTCTGGCTCAGGGAGTCTTCGCCCCCGCTGAGCTGTTTTAAACCTTCTACCGCTTTGCTGAGCTGTTTTGCCTGGTAATAGCAATAGCTCAGCTGGTAGAGTGTTTCCCGGCTTACCTTATCAGTTTTGTTCACATATTCTTCCAGGTAAGGCAATGCCTTCGCATATTCTCCTTTTTCGAACCAGGCATGACCGATCAGTTCTTTCATCGGAACGTCGTAGTAGCCCTTTGTTTGGTCAAGCACTGTTTCGCCGTATTCCAGTGCCTTGTCTTTTTGTCCCTGCACATAATATATATTGGCTACATAAAAGGGGACTACATTTTTATAGGGGTCGTCTTTTTCCACTTTCTGAAAAGCAGTTAATCCTTCGCGGTAGTTGCGGTTCGAATAGGCAATAAGGCCGTAATAATAATTGGCAGCTTTATAATTAGGGTCGGATGAGGTTTTAGCTATAGACTCAAGCAGGGTCGCCGCTTTATTGAACTGCTCCAGTGTGAAATAGGCGTACCCCTGGTGGAATTTCATATCGGCAACCTGCCTGTTACTCAGGCTTTCGGCACTGGTTTGCTCATAATAGGCCAGGGCTTCTCTCATGTCATTTTTACGGAAATAATATTCCCCGAGATGGAAGCTCAGCCTTTGCGTGAGGGATGGATTATAATTCAATGCGATGAATGCCTTTGCATCTTCTGCGGCGAAGGTTTCATTTTGCTGCAAGCCGCAGGCAATGGTATAGAATTGTACATCATCATAGGTGATGCTGTTGTTGCTGCGGTCTGTAGAGCGCAGGTCGTTTCTCAGCTCTTTGAAGAGTGGGTAGGCCAGGCTGTACTGCTCTTTCTGAAAGAATGCTTTTGCCTGGTTAAAACCGGCCTGCGGATCGGTATAAATTCGTGTTTGCTGGGCTGTGGCACCGGCTGTAATACATACGAGGGCCATTATGATATAAACAGAGCGTCCTTGCATATTGGTAATGATTGGCGAACAACGTTACCGTTGTTTTGCAGATTGCACGAAGTTCAATCCTCTTTTGTTACAAATTTCTTAAAGTGAAAACCAGCGCTAAGTTACGCCGAACAGTATTTCGCAATAACCATTCCAAAACACTTGTGGATAAAAGGTTGGTATCTCTTATTTTTGCCT
>CAZREP010000204.1:0-3788 GCA_964599035.1 uncultured Terrimonas sp.
ATTTAATGAAAGATTTGATGCGTGTAAATTTTGTAAATGTAATGTGCCGTAATGATACTTACAACAAATACCTGCCATGCCATTATATATTTTGCACCGTTCCTCAATTTATATTTCAGGTGAAGCAGGGTATAAGCCAACAGGATGAACAGCGGCAATAAGGCAGGGTATAATTCGAGGGAGAAAAACAGGTCGCCGTTAAGCAGCGCGATCAGGCTGCGTTGCATGCCGCAGCCCGGGCATTCCATACTCCAGTATTTTACCGACGGACAGGTAAGCATATGCGCTTCCAGCCATTGTACCCAGCCATTCCATGCAGTTAGTACTGTCATACCTGCTGTGCTTGTGAAAATGTTTTCAGCAACGTATTCATGCTGTTCAGTTAACGAAGATCAACCTTTAAAACTAGTAATAAAAATATAAAAGGGTGTGGCCGCTTTGTAGGCGCCTTCGGGGTGCCTTCAAATTGGTCCAGCAGATATGCTTGCAAAACAGGTAATATATCCCTTAATTAGCCGCAGATACGCAGATTAAATCTGCGTATCTGCCTACGTCGGACCGGTCTGCGGCTAAAAAGTTAAGGGCTATGAGTTGGATGGTGGCTTCATTTACATAATATATCAAGGTTCTATAGCTGAAGCCACAGTAGCGCAAGAGTTTAATCAGGGAACCTTTCCCGAAATCGGGATGTAATCGATTTCGGGCGGCTTTTTGTGTTACTTTTTTCCGCAAAAAAGTAACAAAGAAGAAAATAGTGAGTTTCTGCTACTGTTCTGTATCTCCGACTGGAAAACTGGTATGGAGCGAAAACTTAGAGCATCCCGCTTTTTTAAGATACCGCAGGCTATATCATGATCTGCCATATATATTTGGTGCCCCATTTACCCCAGCGTTTAAGGCTGCTCTGTATCGTCTTATCCATACCGGGGTAATCGGTAACCTTGCCTTTTTTAGGAGGAGTGATGGATGCTTCTTTTACCTCTTCAAGCTGCACTTTGGTAGCATACCAGTTAGTATACATGCGGGGGATAACCACGCCGAGGATCATCCCGGGCAACCCCTGAAAAGATTCCGGGCCGCCGGGCGAAACAATCTCATCGGTGTAAAAAGCCACTACAAATACCGAGTCCATAATAACCGTAAAGGCTCTCCTGCATTCAAAGCCAGCTATCTTACGGGTGTCTTTTGTGAGATGCCATTTGTATTTGCGCAAACTGTCCTGTATAAGAAAAGACTCGTCAAACACCTGCTTTGCCGCTACGGTTTTTTGATTTGCAAAGTCGTTGTATACCACGTTGGAAGTGGCTGGGCCTTCACCGAAAGGTGCAGGTTTTTCCTTGCTTTCCCGCCCCGGCTCGTATAATGTTTTGCCTTCCGAAAAGGTCAGGTTGAAATAAGTGTGTTTAAATTCCGGAGTTTGTTTTTTAAGCGTTGCTGCCCAGCCGTCATCACCCAGGTCCATTTGCTTGTACACGTTAACGGTTTTTTCAAACTCGATCTTTCCCTTCAGGATGAACTGCGCGCTTGTTATTTGGGCAATGCCCAACAATAGGAAAGTAAGAATAATACCGCTATATTTCATGGCTATGGGTTTTGCGTTTGTGCGTTGTTTTTGGAAAAATTCCAGGTAAAGCTTACCATCCAGAACCGCCTCAGTGTTGCGTAAGTGTTCTCAGTGATAAAATTGCTTTGTATATCCCGCCTGAACCCGATATTTTGATCCAGGATATCATTCACGGAGAATTTCAGAGAGCAGGTTTCTTTAAACAGGCGTTTGCTCAGCGAGGCATTCCATATAATGGTGTTCCGGTTCTGGTCGAACACATTGGTCTTTTGCCTGAAATTAAGGTTGGCATCACTGGAGAGATCAAATTTGTAAGGAAGCTCAAAATAAGTGTCAATATTGTAGGAATGCACCCAATAGGCGGTTTTGATCGCTTCATTGATGGAGCTTATGGAAGTGTTGTACGATACGTTTGTACGGAGGTTGATATTCATTTTATTCTCTTTGGAAAAATAGCCTCCCACACCCGCGGCATAAGTATTATTGTGCGTGATATTCTTTTCAAGGTTCACGAAATTGATCCCTTTTCCTCCATAGAAGTTAATATTGGCAAAGAACCTGGTTTTAATGGAAGGCACTTCCATATTGTAGCTGAGATAGGAGGAATAATTATAAATACCGCTGGTGTTCACAGACTGGTATATGCGTTTACCAAATTTGTCTACTGTATTGCTGGTGGTAATGGCATTATCGGTGAGGTTAAAGCTGGCATTCACAAAGAGGCCTCTTTGCTTCAGCACTTTATAGTCGTTGAAGAACATATTGAAACGGTGGTTGAAAGCGGGTTCAAGATCGGGGTTACCGATAAAAATATTAAGGGGGTCGTTGTTTTCCTGCACGGGCTGTATCTGCTGGATGGTAGGCTGCTGCGTGTTCCCGTTGTAATTAAAGCTGAGCCTTGTTTGCGGCTTAAAGTTATAAAAGAAATTGGCTTTGGGAAAGAGGTTCAGCCTGTTGTAATGAAAAGAGGAGTCTTTAAGATTATCCTTCTGTGTGTAAGCCTGTGAAGCCAGGTCGCTGCCGAAGGAAAGGTTATATTTCTTTTTAGCTATGCGATAAGCAATACCCCCTGCATTGGTGGTAACCAGGAAGTCGTAATCGTTGGTCAGGAGCGGATTGAGCACATCATATTTGCCATCGTTGTAATCATAAGTTGACCGATCGGCGCTGCTGGTAGTATTGGAAACACCATAGTTGAGTATTACGTAATTGTTATTGCCTATGGGTTCGGTATAGGTGGCCTTCCCGTTAAACGTGAACAGCTTGCTGTGATTGTATTTGCGTTGGTTAATGGTATCGTTCTGGAAAATTTCCCCGGTCTCCCCATAATAATTATTAAGCGCGTCGAGGTATCCCCCGGCATCATTATCCGTATACTTTTGTTCCATGGTAGCCGTGATCGTTCTCCCGGTCTTTTTGAACTTTTTTCTGTAGATGATGTTGGTATTGAGAGAAGACTCCCGGTTCTCATTGGAGGTTTTCCTGCTGCTGTTATTTACAGGATCTGCATCTTCATTGAGCGCTTCGGAGTAAAAGATGCTGCTGCTTTCCGTGCGGCCTTTATACCCGCTGAACACCAATTTGAGCGAAGACGACGAATCAAGCTGTATTTCGTATTTACCGCTCAGGGTATTGCGGTCGCGTTGCGAGAAGCTGGTGTTGCGCTGGTTCATGTAATAAAGCGTATCGGGAAGAATATATTGTGTTTGGGTTTCGCCATCGCCTGCCACATCCAGCTTCTTATACATATAGCTGGCATTGAAATTATGCTTATCCTCGTTCCATTTATTGGAAAAGTGAAGTCCGCCCGTCCATGCCTTGGGCAACCCGTTGCCGTTAAAGTCAAAAGCATCGTTCTGGGCGAATGAGTAAAAAAAGCCGCTGTTCTCGTCGTATTCGAAGTTGTCGTCTGTAAGTCCGTATTTCCGGCTGTCCTGCCAGTTGAGCCCTGTTTGCCCGGTATTCGACATAGTGCCGAAGGCAGCTATTTTCTGCTTACCCTTAAACATGTTGATCATCGCCTCATTATTAAACTTATCCTTCAGTCCGCCCCCGGCGCCTATCTTTCCAAAATAGCCGTTCTTTTTATTTTCTTTCAGCTTCAGGTTAATGGTCTTTGTTTTTTCCCCGTCATCTATACCTGTAAAGGCGGCCTGGTCACTTTTTTTGTCAAATACCTGCACTTTATCTATTGCATCAGCCCTGATGTTGCGGGTAGCCACGG
>CAZREP010000204.1:3798-8192 GCA_964599035.1 uncultured Terrimonas sp.
CTCTTCGCCGTCTACCAACACTTTTTCCACCTCCTGCCCCTGTGCTACAATCTTTCCGTTTTTATCTACCTGTATGCCCGGCATTGCCTTTAATAATTCCTCTGCGTTGGCGTTTGCCCTTACCTTAAAGCTGTCTGCCGTATATTCAAGCGTATCTCCTTTCATCCGCATGGCGTTGTTCTGTCTGATGATGATCTCTTTCAGCAGGATACTTTTATTGGTGAGCACGACAGTTCCCAGGTCGGCAGTTGCACCGGCTTCCAGTTGTACTTCATCTACATAATCTGCAAAAGAAGGGTAGGAGACCATTATAGAAAATTTCCCCGGAGTAAGGTTGGATAAGCTGAAACTGCCGTTTTTATCAGCTCTTGTAAAAGCAACTATGGAAGAGTCGGACGGGTTGAGCAGGGTAACTACTGCGTATTGCAGTTTTTTTTGATTGGTGGTGTCAAGCACAGATCCTGTAATGGAGGACTGTTGACCATAGATTGTGGAGGAAATGCACAGGATAGCAACAAAACAGCTTAGCAGTTGGCGTATAGGCATTATGTGTAGAAATATGTGAGTTAATAATATAAAAGTCTATATAATTATCTTTAAATTCATGAACCGTACTTTTAATCTTACGTTAAAGTAGCCTTTGTACATTTAAACTACTATGAGATGTCAAAATCCGAAAAGTCTATACATAAACAAGCCGGTTCACAGAGAAAAATTGACGGGACTGCTTCAGCAGAGCAACAGGACAAAGGAACAAAACAATCTGCAATCCGCTCTGAAAAAGTGATGAATCCTCATAATAACGTGACGAACGCGAAATATGAAGACATTCATTTTGTGGACAGCGCCAAACCGGTATGGAACTATTCTTTATTTACGGATGAAGATGTCAGTAACTTTCAGCAGGGTACGCATTACAGCCTTTACAGCCTGTTTGGATCAAGACCTGCAAACGTACTTGGCACCAACGGGTATTATTTTGCGGTGTGGGCTCCCAATGCATCGTATGTGTCGGTGAAGGGAAACTTCAATGATTGGGATAATGAATCGCATCCGTTATTGGTACGGCTCGATAATTCCGGTATCTGGGAAGGATTTATCCCGCATCTGCCAAAAGGAGAGGTGTATAAATATCATATTCGCGGTTATGAAGGGAGCATGCAGGATAAAGGAGACCCTTTTGCCTGGTTTTGGGAGAGAAGACCGGCCACCGCATCCATTGCCTGGGCGTTGGATTACAGTTGGAATGATGAGGCATGGATGAAAGAACGTAGGCAGCATAATGCGCTGGATGCACCATGGAGTGTATATGAAGTGCATCTGGCAAGCTGGATGCGACCTGACAGGAATGATGAAGAAAGCTATAATACGTATGCACAAATCAGAGAGCGGCTGGTTCCCTATGTAAAAGAGATGGGGTTTACGCATGTGGAGTTCATGCCGGTGATGGAGCATCCTTTCGACGGATCGTGGGGCTACCAGGGTACCGGTTATTTTGCACCTACATCACGTTTTGGTGATCCGCAGGGGTTCATGGAACTGGTGGATGCGTTGCATCGGGAAGAAATAGGAGTGATCCTGGATTGGGTGCCTTCACATTTTCCTTATGATGCGCATGGCTTATTTATGTTTGACGGTACGCATACGTATGAATATGCGGATATGCGTAAAGGCTTTCATCCCGACTGGAACAGCTATATCTTTAATTATAAAAGGGGAGAAGTAAAATCGTTCCTGATCAGCAGCGCCCGCTACTGGCTGGATCAGTATCATGCCGACGGCATTCGTGTAGATGCGGTGAGCTCCATGCTTAAATTGAATTACTCGCGCACTACCGGGCAGTGGGAGCCTAACGAGCATGGTGGTGACGGGAACCTTGAAGCGATTGCTTTTATAAAAGATCTGAATGAAACCATTTTTCGCGATTTTCCCGATGTGCAAACCATTGCGGAGGAAGCAACAGACTGGCCCGGCGTTAGCAAGCCCACTTTTGAAGGTGGTTTGGGATTTGGTATGAAGTGGATGATGGGGTGGATGCATGATACGCTGGGTTATTTTAAATTAGATCCTGTCCACCGGCCTTATCACCAGGATAAGTTCTCTTTTAGTATGATGTACTATTACGATGAGAATTTTATGCTGCCCCTGAGTCATGATGAGGTGGTGCATGGCAAAAGTCCTATGATATATAAAATGCCCGGCGACGACTGGCAGAAATTTGCCAACCTGCGTTTGTTATATGCTTATATGTTCACCCACCCGGGCGGTAAGTTGTTGTTTATGGGGGATGAATTCGGGCAAACCAGCGAGTGGAACTATAAATCGGAGCTGGACTGGTTCCTGCTGCAGCACGACAGCCACCGGTTATTAAAGGATTGCGTGAGGGATCTGAATATCCTGCTCCGCAACGAGCCGGCGTTGTATGAAAGCCAGTTCAATATCTACGGGTTTGAATGGATAGATCTTGATCACAGGGCGGAGAGCGTGATTGTATACCGCAGGAAAGGAAAGCAACCTGCAAATGACCTGCTGGTTGTTTTGAACCTGACGCCTGTTGTGCGGCTCAACTGGAAAATACAGGTGAGAGATAAGGCGGAATGGAAAGAGATCTTTAACAGTGACGCTAAAAAATACTGGGGAACCGGCGATGTATCTAATCCCGATATAAAAACCGTTGAAACAGATAAAGAGAACATGGTATTTGAGATCAACGTTCACCTGCCTCCATTGGCGGCAATAGTATTAAGATAGTTTATTAGTTTATAGTTTGGGAGTTTACAGTTTATAGTTTTGGATTTGTACTTTAGAATTTGCGGTCAGCACCCGACAACGGAGGGTCAGACCGCTACTTGAATTTCAAATCCGAAGCCCAAACTCCGAACGTTCGGAGCGAAATCCGAAAGGGTATGAGGTTTCAGGTTACAGGGAAGTATGAACTATAAATCATACATACATCTCAAATCTCAAACGGATACAACAGTAAACCAAAAACCATAAACTCCCAAACTTATGAGCACAACAACCTGAGTCCTTTGCGATCGTGGCTCCTTTGCTCCCTCTGCGTGAAAAATCAGAAATCAACATCCCGCACGTGCGGGAAGAAATCAACAAATCATCTCATTGCCTACAGTTTCACATTAACCCCTACCATGAAATTCCTCCCCGCCATAGGAAAATAATAATTTTCATTTACTAACGCCCCGCCTGCAATATAGCTGTAAGTGGAGCCGTTGGGCTCGTATCTTTTATTGAAAAGGTTATTCACCTGCAATACGAGATCAATTTCGCTGAACACCCATTTATTCAGCGTATATATGCTCCTGAAGTCCTGCACATAAAAAGCATTCAGCTTTTTTGCTTCGTTGCCGGTATTATCCAGATATTGTTTGCCCACGTATTTGCTTAAAAGGCTGAGCTCCCAGCTTTTCAGGGGCATAAAACCGATCACTGCCCCGCCGGTAACGGAAGGAGAGAAGGAGATATTGCTTTCCTTATATGTTGCTGCTTTCTGGCTGCCATTATCATAATCGTCGTACCAGGCTGTGAAATCCTTTACCTTGTTGCGGCTCAAAGCCATATTACCGGAGGCGTTGAACCAGGAGGCGGGTTGCCATCCGGCCTGTAATTCCACACCCATGCGATAGCTGTCGGGGATATTGGTGCGGACATATGCGCCCACATCATTTATTTTCCCTGTCAAAACTAACTGGTTGTGATATTTCATATAATAAAAAGTGGCGCCCCAGTTGTAGGTATGCTTTTTCTGTTCGATACCGAGCTCAAGATCATGCAGCGTTTCATGTTGGGGCTGCTGTGCGGAGCCGGCTTCAAAGTCGTCGCGGTTGGGCTCTTTATTGGCTAAAGCATAAGAAAGGTAACCCGACCAGCTTCCCCTTGTATAGCTTATGCCCGCTTTGGGATTGAGGAAATGATAGGTATTGTTTACGAGCAGATCGGGGTTGTCCCTGAACCCGCTTAAATGATACCTTACAGTACGGTATTGTATATCGCCAAATACGTCTACATACTGCGTTAGCCTTTGCTGAAGCTTGGTATATATGTTTAGATCGGTTTTAAAAGCGTCGAGGTTGTACCAGGTATAGTCTTTGGGTATGCTGGTTTGTGCCCATATTATTTTTCCATAGTGGTTGCCGTCATAGCGGTTCCATCCTCCTCCGGTTATCCACTGTGTTCCCTTGTTTTTATACTGAAGGGAAAAGATCCCTCCATAGTAATAATTGTCGAGCCATAGTTGCCGCACTAAATCTGTGCGGCTAATGACGGAGTTACCGATAGTAAGATCAGGCAGTCCCAGATCGGAAAACTTCCGGGAGGCTTTGTATTGCTCATAATATCCCTTGCCGCGACTTAAAAACGCTGCCACATTAAAGCTA
>CAZREP010000205.1:0-8178 GCA_964599035.1 uncultured Terrimonas sp.
TGCTGGGTGTAACCGACAGCATACCGGTAGCTGCTTTTAAAAAGATCAGTGCCGCAGGAAATGTGATCTACGGGCTGCAGTTCCACCCGGAGGTATATCATTCTGCTGAGGGAAAAAAGATCATTGCCAATTTTTTGGTGAAGGTATGCGGCTGCAGCCAAAGCTGGACGCCGGCACATTTTGTAAGTGATACCGTTTCAGCACTTAAAAAACAGGTAGGAGAACGAAAAGTGATCATGGCATTGAGCGGAGGGGTAGACTCTACCGTTGCAGCAACACTTATTCACAGGGCGATCGGCAACAGGTTGTTTGGCATTTTTGTGGATAATGGTGTTTTGCGGAAAAATGAATTTGAACAGGTATTGGAAACCTACGGGAAGATTGGATTGAATGTAAAAGGTGTGGATGCCAGGGAGCATTTTTATACAAGACTTGCCGGTAAAGTAAATCCTGAAGAAAAAAGGAAGATCATCGGTAAAACCTTTATTGAAATATTTGATGAAGAATCGCATAAAATTGAGGGCATGGGATTGCTCGGGCAGGGCACCATTTATCCGGATGTGATTGAAAGCGTATCGGTGCACGGGCCTTCCGTTACGATCAAGTCGCATCACAATGTAGGCGGTTTACCGGAAAAAATGAACCTCGAGCTGGTAGAGCCGCTCCGCTATTTATTTAAAGATGAAGTAAGAAAAGTGGGGCTTGAATTAGGGATACCGAAAGACATGTTGTTCCGCCATCCCTTCCCCGGACCGGGGTTGGCCATCAGGATACTGGGAGAAATTACAGAAGAAAAAGTTAAACTGTTACAGGAAGCAGATGCTTTATATGTTAAAGCGTTAAAAGATTTTGATCTTTATGACAGGGTATGGCAGGCAGGTGCTATTTTGCTCCCGGTGAAAAGTGTAGGAGTAATGGGTGATGAAAGAACCTATGAATATACGGTTGCGCTGAGAGCCGTTACTTCTGTGGATGGCATGACAGCCGACTGGGCACATTTACCTTATGAATTCCTTGCGCATATCTCAAATGAAATTATTAATAACGTAAGAGGCATCAACCGGGTGGTGTATGATATCAGCAGCAAGCCCCCTGCAACTATAGAGTGGGAATGATGCGTCTTATAGCAAAGCTGAATGCATGACTAAAGCCGGACTTCTTTTTCTCGGTGTTGCACTGTTCACAACCCATATCACTGTAGCCCAGGATAGCCTGCCAAAGGTACCCCGGATCGCAGTTTTTGCACCACTGTACCTTGATTCGGCATTTGATGCATCGGGCAGTTACAGGTTTGGGAAAACAATGTCACGCTCTATAAGCCCGGGACTGGATTTTTATCAGGGAATGACTTTTGCGCTGGATTCGCTGGATGAAGAAGGTATACACTTAGATGTGCAGATATACGATACCAAAAGCAAGACTTCTATTTACAAGCTTGCGGATAGTGGAGCCCTGGATAGCGTAGATCTTATGATAGGTGCTGTAAGCGGCAGCGATTATCTTGATCTTGCTACCGTTGCCAGGGAAAAGCAGGTCCCTTTTGTTTCCGCAACCTATCCCAACGACGGGGGCATCAGCGGCAACCCTTACGTGGTCATCATAAACTCAAAGTTAAACACTCATTTGCAGGCGCTTTATAACTATGTTTTACGTAGCCACGGCACAAATAATATCGTGATGTTCCGCAGACAGAATGCAGCAGACAACAGGGTAGCGGAAGTTTTTAAATCACTTAACACGTCTTCGTCCGGTACCTTGCTCAATATCCGCACTGTTACTCTCAATGCAACGTTTACCGCAGCCGATCTTACAGCCTCCCTGAGTAAAGACAGGGAGAATGTGATCATCTGCGGCAGCCTTGACGACTCCTTTAGCAAGAAGCTGATCACCACCGTTGCTTCCCTGCCGGCTACCTATAAAAATACGCTGGTGGGCATGCCTACGTGGGAAGGCTTCCGTGAACTGGAAGCTACCGAGTTGAAGGCAGTGCCGGTGATCTACTCTTCCACTTTTGTTAATGCGGCACAGACGAACACATGGTACACTTCCTTCTCCCAACAGTATGCTAAAAGTACGTATAGCTATCCCTCAGAAGCGGCCTTTCGTGGTTACGAAATAATGTACCTGTTTGCTCACCTGCTTGATCAGTACCAGGACCAACCGTTACAGGAAAATCTTTCCGATAAAAATTTCCGTGTGTTTACCGATTTTGATTTTAAGCCTGTTCATTGGAGCAGCAAAAGCACAACACCCGACTACTATGAAAATAAGTGCATTTATATATTAATGCGGTTGAATGGCATAGTGGAGAAAGTAAATTAACATCCCGATCCTGTTCCGGAAATCTTTTTCTTCCTCTTTTATGTTAAATGATCATACCTGAATATCGGGTCAACCCGGCTGCCTGCTTTTAATTCCATGAGTGGATTAAGCAGCCCATCTTTCAACCCGTACACCCATCCGTGAAGGTCGGGCGACTGCCGCTCTTTCCACGCGTTTTGAATGATGGTCGTTTCCGACAGCCTTACTACCTGCTCTTTCACATTCAATTCAGACAGCCTGTCGCTCCTGGCGTTCGTATCTTCAATGGCGTCTAATTCTTCCCTGTTATGACGATACACATCCTTAAGACCCCGGAGCCACATGTTTAATAACGCTTTATAATCGTTATTGGTAATGGCCGCTTTTACCCCGCCGCAACCGTAATGACCGCAAACCACGATATGCTTTACTTTTAGAAAGTTCACGGCATAGTCCAGTACGCTTAGCAGATTGATATCCGTATGGATGACCATATTGGCGATATTGCGGTGTACAAATATTTCTCCCGGCTGGGTTCCGGTAATCTCATTGGCGGGTACGCGGCTGTCGCTGCAGCCTATCCACAAAAACTCCGGAGTTTGCACTTCCGCCAGCCTGTTGAAATAATCGGGGTCCATTGCGATCTTTTCGCTTGCCCATGCTTTATTCTCGAGCAATAATTTTTCGTTCGGTTTCACTGTATTTTTTTTGAGGTGAATAAATGAAAGAAGCTCCCCTGCATATTACCCTGCTGTTTCTGCCTTTTTATGCCGGGAGGGAAGTAACAGGTTAATATCCTCTCTATTGTCTTTGATATTGCCGGTCTTAAATTCCACCCTTATATTTTTTTTATGGGCGTCAAGAGTAAAAGTCTCTATCATTTCCACGATATCACTGTCCACAAAATCAGCGCGGGTGGCATCGATCAGCACACTCGAGTTTTCAGGAACGGCAGCCAGCTTGCTTTTTATACCCCGCTTGTTTAAAATAGAAACGTCTTTCCTCAGGCGGATGAGATAATTATTACTGTCATTTACAATAAAGACCGCTGTTCTGTAATTGCTGCGGGCAGAAAAAAACAATCCTATGGCTAAGCCGGCCAGCACACCTACCAGGAGATCAGTAAATAAAATGATAACCACAGTAGCAACGAACGGCAGGAACTGATCCCATCCTTTCCGGTAAAAAGACCGGAAAAGGGAAGGACTGGCCAGTTTAAAACCGGTATAGATCAGTATAGCGGCAAGTGCAGATAAAGGAATAATGCCTAATATGCCGGGGATAAAGGCTACGCTGAGCAAGATAAAAAAACCATGATATATGGTAGACATTTTTGTTCGGGCGCCTGCATGCACATTAGCTGAAGAACGGACAATAACGCTGGTCAAAGGCAAGCCGCCTATCAGGCCCGATACGATATTACCCGCACCCTGCGCCTTTAACTCGCGATTGGCAGGGGTGATCCTTTTTTGAGGATCCAGGTTGTCAGTTGCTTCTATACCCAACAGGGTTTCAAGGCTCGCAACGAGGGCCAGTGTAATTCCTGTGATCCATACCTGCTTGCTGAATATATGGCCCCATTCCGGAAAAGTAAAAAAGGAGAGAAATTCCTTAGCCGAAGCAGCTGCGGGAATGTTAACCATGTGATCTTTATCCAGGGCATGAGCCCCGCTTTGCCACCTGATCAGTTCATTGATGCCCACCCCCAGCAATACTACAAGCAGCGGAGCAGGGACCAGCTTCATCCAGCCACCTTTTTTTTCCGCCATACCACCCCACAAAAACTGAAAGGCAAGACACATTACACCAATTAATACCGCTACAGGTGTAATAGCATTCAACGAGCCTGATATGGCTGTAAAAGTGTTATTACCGTCTGGCTGCAGGAACGACTGGTCTCCTTCAAAATCGCTGTGGTAGCCGACAAGATGGGGTACCTGCTTTAATATTAAAATGATCCCGATAGCCGCCAGCATACCTTTGATCACACTTTTAGGTATATAATCTCCTATAACACCTGCGCTGGCATAACCCAGTATTAATTGTATGATACCACAGATCACTACCGATAGCAGAAAAGCCTCGAATGAAGGAAGCAGCACGATCGCTCCTGCTACAATAGCCGTTAAGCCGGCTGCCGGACCGCTTACACTTAATTGCGAACCACTTAATGCACCTATAACGATGCCGCCGACAATACCGGAAATAATACCGCTGAATAAAGGAGCATTTGAACCTAAAGCTATTCCCAGGCAAAGGGGTAAAGCCACTAAAAAAACTACTACAGAGGATGCAAGATCAGTCGGTGCATTCCTCACATATGCTGTAAAACGATTTCTCATAATCAATAATAATTAGGTAACAGCAATCTGACTGTTCCGTTTTTAAATAAAGAATCTTTAGACAGGGAAGCTTATACTGAGCTTCACAATGCCTGGTATAAAAAAGAAGACAAAAACACACAAACAGGCACAGATCATCTTTCTTCTACGGGTGCATCAATAAAATACAACAGGTAAAAGCAAGCAATGCCATTAGTGAATTTTTAATGCGAACAGGAAAGTTTATGCTTCAGGGGGAGGAGAAATGAGGTCGCCATAATAAGCGATATAAATACCAGAACCGGCGTGGCTGCCGTGTTCTGTATCGGGAACATTCACTTCGGAAACTGTTAAGGGCTCATGCAGATATTCTGAAAAAGCATTCGCACTGCTCTTTTCTTCATTGAGGCCGGCAAATGGATTGGTGCTTTCTTCTGCAGCCTGGTGAGAGGTGCCTGGTGAGCATTTGCTCAATTCCCGCTGTGCATCCAAAATCAGGGGAGCACTAACGGTGAGCCACAACAGCGTACATATCATAAATATGGCTGAAGTATGATGCCTTAATCTATATGTTCTTTTTGCTGCCATGAACCGCCCAAAGATAATGAACTGATTAAAATATACACTACATTTTTGCCAATCGGATCATCTGATCCCGGTCTATCACAAATAAATTAACTTTCTTTTTTAATTTATACCTCCTGGCTGAAAAACAGTAAACGCGTTTACCCGTCCTGTAGTGTTCGGAAAATCAGCTTTTTCCTGTAGGTTTGCGATTAAACTGTTGATAGTGAAATTCAGATCCGTTATTCTTCTCACTTTAGCTATACTGATTATTGACCAGGGCTTTAAAATCTGGATAAAAACCAATTTTTACCTCGGCGAAGAAAAGCTTATCCTCGGCTCCTGGTTCCGGCTGCATTTTATTGAAAATGAAGGGATGGCTTATGGTTGGAAACTCGGGGGCGAGTGGGGAAAGATACTGCTCACCCTGTTCAGGCTTTTTGCAGTGGTTTTTGGTACTTACTATATCCGGCATATTATCAAAGAAGGCTATCATAAAGGCTTTATTATTTGCGCTACGTTAATTTATGCCGGTGCGATCGGTAACCTGATAGACAGCATGTTTTACGGGCTGATATTTGAAAACAGCGGGGATATTTTTAACCCGTATGTATCTGCTATTTTCCCGGAAAAAGGATATGCCGGCTTTTTACATGGCCGTGTAGTGGATATGCTATACTTTCCCATTATTACTAATGCCCATTTTCCCCAGTGGGTACCCTTTTGGGGAGGAGAAGATTTTGAGTTTTTCAGACCAGTCTTTAATATTGCAGATGCTTCCATTTCTGTTGGCGTTATCACTATTCTTTTATTCCAGAAGCGCTTTTTTGAGCGGAAAAAGAAAGAGCTGCACCCAACGGTGGAGACCAATACCACCGTAAATGATGAGGTACAGGTATCATGAAGCCTGCGCATCGGATCATATGCAGTTACCCAAATTAATAGTATTTATCATTTTAGGGTTTCATGGGCTTTCCGTATCCTGCACAAAAGAGCACAGCATGGAAAGACCGTTGTCGGACAATCGTCCCATGGGTAACGATTGTGCAGTAACCACCGTCACGCCTTGTGATCCAGCTTCGGGCCAGGGATATGGCTCGCTGCATGTTACAAGCGGGGCTAATGATCTTACCACCAAAATAGAATGGTTTGACAGCAGTTCCGGAAGGATAGCATACCAAGCCATGTTTACTTACATCAAGGATACCATCAGGATCAGTAAAAACGAATTTTTTGTGCTGGATGGTGATGGTCGAATCAAGGAATTCAATACCCTGGAAAATCCTCCGGACCCGGGGTCTGAACACTATAAATATACTTACACATACGATGCAGGCGGACACTTAGTCAATAAAAAATGGTTCCTGCCGGCATACAGCTCCGATGTTCCTTTTTTTACATACAAATACGAATGGGCAAATGACAACCTCGTTAATATTGAAGTGAATGAAGCCACCGGCAACAAAAGGCTGGCGCTAAAGGCCGAGCTTCGGTACAATGATGATAAAGTGGTAAAAAATTTTGTATACTTTTTCCCCGACGCGGATGAACTGGCGCCTTATATATTTTCCGTAAATGTGGGCAAAAAGCCCCGCAATCTGCTGGAAAAAATTACGGTCAGGATATATGATTCCGATGGCAGGGAAATAAAGGTGTATACGACGGAATACAGGAATTATAAATTCTCCCCTGATGATTATGTTACCGAATTGTATGCTTCGGGCGACACGGTGGATGGACAGCCACTGATAAATGGACTTACAAAATTTGAATACGACTGTAAATAACTGGGGTTGCCGGACCGTTTCCATAAAAAACCCTCCTGCAAAGGAGGGTTTTTCGTTCACAAAGTTGCTGAGAGGTTGTGAAATCAATCAACAGGCTTTGTTTGGGGTATGGATTAAGCAGCCGTGCAGTTAACACAGCCATAGGGTACAATTAAAAAGCAGGATCTAAAAATGCCTGCCGGCGAAGGGTTAGGGAATAAGAATATAAATGCGTTTGAGATTGCCATATCTGAGATCATTAAACGGAGCGCAGATCAAAATATTCTTTTAATTTTTTCTGTCCCGCCCCCCTGTATTTTCATAAAAAAAATACGTGTTTATTAAATGCTTCATTATGTTAATCTTGCAATCAATTTTCAGTGCAGGAAAGCGGGCTTATCAAATGATAATTAAATTTTCTTTCTGTCCGGCTTCAAAGAAAACAGCAGGCGAATAATACTGTAGTCATTTGCATTTATTATTTCAGCTATCTGAATACTAATTTTTACCTGTGTCCGTTTTTAGAAATGATAAACGTAAAAAATATTTTTAGGTCCGTCTTTTTCTCATGTTGTAGTTGGTTTAAGCAAAAGGCATCTCCTGTGTTGGAGATGCCTTCTTGCTATAGAAAAATTAGTCAGCTAATGAATTGCCCTTAAGTCATTATTGCAACCTGTAACTTCAACCTTATATATTCAATCGTTGCAACTCCGCCATTTATAACTCCGGGTGTATGTTACCCCTGGTGGATTTCTCCCACCATTTTAGCAGGCTGTACCCACTCGTCGAACTGTTCGGGCGTTACGTACCCCAGCTTAACAGCCATTGCTTTTAGTGTAGTTCCCTCCCGGTGTGCTTTTTGGGCGATTTCGGCAGCTTTATAATAGCCGATCTTTGTATTTAATGCTGTTACGAGCATCAGGGAATTGTCTACATGCTTTTTTATGTTCGCTTCAATGGGCTCAATGCCGGCAGCACACCGGTCGTTAAAGCTCACGCAGCCATCACCTATCAGCCGGGCACTATGTAAAAAGTTATAGATCATTACCGGCTTAAAAACGTTCAGCTCAAAATGGCCTGTTGCACCGCCAATACCAATGGCAACGTCATTGCCCATTACCTGGGCAGCGATCATTGTCAATGCTTCGCATTGCGTTGGGTTAACTTTACCCGGCATAATGGAAGATCCCGGTTCATTATCGGGAATGAAAATTTCGCCTATGCCA
>CAZREP010000206.1:0-8111 GCA_964599035.1 uncultured Terrimonas sp.
AATATAGAGTGCGGGGGCTTTCCGTCAAAATAAAAAACCGGACAGCAGGCTGCCCGGCAGATACTTAAAATACCCATAATACTTTTTCCTTAATCACCCCATATTTCTCCTTCCCCTTTCAGCCAGTCTTTTACCAGCGCCGTGGTAACAGATTTCGGGCGTTCTATGGGAAGCCCCAGCGCCCTGTCCCAGCATAAATTAGCCAATACACCCAACGAACGGCTTACGCCAAATAACACGGTGTAAAATTCATATTCCACCATCCCGTAATGCACCAGCAGGGCGCCGCTGTGCGCATCAACATTTGGCCAGGGATTTTTTACTTTGCCCAGCGATTTCAGCACATCAGGCACTACCTCATACACCCGCCATACCGTATTCACTAGAGGATCGCGGGGCATATGCTTTTTCCCGAATTCCATCTGGGCTGAGAAACGCGGATCTGTTTTGCGTAATACGGCATGCCCGTAACCAGGTACTACTTTACCTTCCTTCAGCGTCTTCTTCACATATTTTTCTATCTGGGCAGTAGAAGGCAGCTCCACCCCTAATTCTTCGCGCATCTCATAGATCCATTTAATCACTTCCTGGTTGGCGAGCCCGTGCAAGGGGCCGGCGAGTCCGTTCATACCCGCTGCGAGGCTCAGATAAGGATCACTCAGGGCTGAGCCTACCAGGTGTGTGGTATGCGCCGATACATTACCTCCTTCATGATCGGCATGAATGGTCATATATAAGCGCATCAGCTCTTTAAAGCTCTCATCTTCAAAACCCAGCATATGCGCAAAATTGCCCGACCAGTCAAGCAGCCCGTCGGGCTGGATATGCTTATCATCTCTGTACTTACGGCGATATATATATGCAGCTACCCTGGGCAGCCTTGCAATCAGGTTCATGGCATCGTCATAAACAGCTTCCCAGTAATCTTTTTTATTCAGTCCTTCAGCATATTTACGAACAAAAATACTTTCGGTTTGCAGCGCCATGATCGCCACCACAAACTGCGTCATGGGATGAGATGATTTAGGCAGCGCATCTATTGCATCAAATACATGATTGGGAACGTGCGAGCGTCGCTGCCAGGCATTGGTGATGTCATTTACATCGCTTTCAGACGGCAGCTCACCCATCAGCATCAGGTAAAACAACCCTTCAGGCAACGGCTCATTCCCGTTGGGCGCCTTCGGCAGCTTTTTCTGCAATTGGGGAATGGTAAATCCCCTGAAACGAATACCTTCCCGCGCATCCAGCAGTGAAGTTTCACTTACCAGCCCGGTGATGCCACGCATGCCCTGGTAAATCTGGGAAAGCACTACCTCTCCTATCTTTTTGTTACCATGCTCTTTAAGCAAATCTTTGATCTCTCCTGATAACTCATCAGCTTTCGCCTTAAACCTTTCTTTTATTGTTGCCATATTATATAAAAAGTGTTTGAATAATTTTCCGACTTATCATGTGCAGCGCAGCAGGAGCGCTAAAGTTAGCTAAAACATGGCTATTAACCAGACCTAAACCCCAGGTTTCAGACAATTTTATCTGATTTATTTGCATGGTATATCACAAAACAGAACACAACTATATCGAAAATAGTTGCCATTTCCCCGCAACATACCGGCATAACGCAGGTATGCCTGCCTTATTATTTCGGAGCCTTACGGTAAAGATACCAGGTAAGCAGCCCAAACAATACATTGGGCAGCCAGGCAGCAATAACAGGAGGGAGATTTCCTTTAACACTGAAAATAGTAGAAAACCGGTCGAGCAGGATAAATAATGCCGCTATCGCAAAGCCTGCAGCCAGGTGAATTCCGCTGCCGCCCCTTATTTTGCGGGACGCCAGTATACCACCTATTAAGGTAAGTATGATAACCGTTACGGGAGTGGCATCCCTGCGGTATAGTTCTACTTCAAGATCATTGGTACCTTCCGATCCTCTCAATTTTTCCATATTTACCATACGCCGAAGCTCCCTGGTGGTGAGCCGGGCTTTTACATACTCATCCCGCTTTAAATCTTCCGGTGTAAAATTAAAATCCCTCTTTTCCTCCGTCTCCTGCCTCACCTCCTCTTTCATCTCTCCTATTTCTCTTTCTATTACGCCCGTTAGTTTCCACTTTTTTTGCGCAGTGTCCCAGGTAATGTTATTCGCCCTGAGGTTATATGCAACCTTTGTTCCGTTTAACCTGTCCATAAAAAAGCCGCTGCCGCTCCTTGTAGCTGTATCGTAATACCGGATCCCGCAGTAGGTAACCGAATCGATACGCATATAGATATTATTGCTGTTGCTGTATTGCCCCGGCGATTTAATGTATTTCAGCTCGAATGCGGTGCGTATTTCATTGGCTTTGGGCACAAATGTGCGGTTGCCTATCCATAACAGTGCAGCAAGCAGGATGCCTCCCAGCACATAAGGCTTCAGTAACCGGTTAAAGCTGGTGCCGCTGGCTAAGATGGCAATGATTTCCGAACGGTTGGCCAAACGGGAGTTAAAAAATATAACAGCGATAAAAGTAAAAAGCGGGAACAAAAAAGAAACGATAAATGGTATAAAGCCCACGTAATAATTCGTCATTACAAATTTGGCAGACAGGTTGGCTTTGGCAAAATCATCTGTTTTTTCACTGATGTCTACCACCACAGAAATGGCTGTAAACAGCAGGATGCAATAAATGAAAGTAAAAATAAAATCCTTAAATATATACCAGTCTATTTTTTTCATGCACGCGGGGCCGGGTAAACGTTAAAGCGCCGGTAATTGACAAAAGTAAACTAAAACTCTAATAAGAACTTTGTATCTTTCTGTTATGAAGAATATTCACATTAGTTTCAGACTTTCCCCTTTTTGCATACTATTCATTTTACTTCCCTGCCTGGTAAATGCCCAGGCACCGGACACCGACTTATTCGAAAGGCAGCTTTTCCTGCAGGGCAATGACACACTTCCCTGCCGCATTCTTTCACCACTTCATTTTTCCGCTGAAAAAAAATATCCCTTAATCGTTTTCTTACACGGCTCCGGCGAAAGAGGCAATGATAATGAAACGCAGTTAAAATGGGGCAGCACCCTTTTTCTTGATTCTTCCAACAGGGAAAGATTCCCGGCTATAGTTGTTTTTCCACAGTGCCCTTCCGACTCATCGTGGAGCGTGCGCATAAGAAACAGATCCGCAGATTCATCAGACACTTACCGGTTTCCTATGAATGCACCTCCCACCCGCCCGTTACAACTGGTCATGAGCTTCATTGATACATTGATACAGAGCGGCGTCGTTGATCCCAGGCGGATCTATATTGGGGGGCTCTCCATGGGTGGATTCGGCACATTTGAGCTACTATGGCGCAGACCTGCATTATTTGCAGCAGCAATCCCTATCTGCGGCGGCGGTAATCCTGCAAGTGCAAAACTGTATGGAAAGCATTTCTCCCTCTGGGTGTTTCACGGTGCAGACGATGATGTGGTACCTGTGGCCGGCTCCAGGAATATGGTCAATGCATTGAAAGAAGCCGGGGCTAAGGTAAAATATACCGAATATCCCGGAGTTAAACACGACAGCTGGGTCAGGGCCTTTGCCGAGCCGGAGTTGTTGCCATGGCTGTTTACACAAAAAAGATAATTTGAAAAATTGAAACGAGCTGTGAACTGTCTGCCCCCTCCCAATCTCAAATATCAAATCTTAAAGCCTCTGCTTAAACCTCACTACACTTTCCTTCATCCAGCCTGTAAAATCACCCGCTTCAATATGCTTCCGGGCTTCAGCTACCACGTGAAGATAAAAAGCCAGATTGTGTATGCTGGCAATGGTAAGACCCAGTATCTCCTTCGACCTGATCAGGTGCCGCAGATAGGCCTTGCTGTAGTAATTGCTGGTTTCACACGCAATACCGTCGTCAACAGGCGAATCATCTTTCTCCCATTTTTTGTTATCAATATTAATAATACCCTTTGAGGTGAACAGCATGGCATTACGTCCATTGCGGGTAGGCATAACACAGTCGAACATATCCACCCCCCGAGCAATACATTCCAGTATATTCCACGGAGTGCCCACTCCCATCAGGTAGCGGGGTTTATCCGGAGGCAGGTTATCACAGCACAGCCCGCACAGATCATACATCATATCCTCCGGCTCTCCCACACTTAAGCCGCCAATAGCATTGCCTGCCGCATTGGCTGAGCGGATGTGCTCGCACGACCGCTTCCTGAGATCGGCATAGGTTCCGCCCTGCACGATGGGGAAGAGATTTTGGGTGTATCCATACCTCGGCTCCGTTTCACCCAGCCGCTGAGAGCACCTGCCCAGCCATCGATGGGTAAGCTCCATAGACTGTTTGGCATAAGCATATTCACTGGGGTAAGGCGGACATTCATCAAAAGCCATAATAATGTCTGCTCCAATGCTCCGCTGTATATCCATCACTTTTTCGGGTGAAAACAAATGCCTGCTGCCGTCAATATGGCTTTGAAACATTACGCCTTCCTCCTGTATTTTACGCGTACCCGCCAGGGAAAAAACCTGGTACCCTCCGCTGTCTGTTAAAATGGGATGTTGCCAGTTCATGAAGCGGTGCAAGCCGCCCACATGCTCCAGCACCTCTATGCCCGGCCGCAGGTATAAATGGTAGGTATTCCCCAGGATGATCTTTGCCTTTACCTCCTTATCCAACTGGCTTTGGGTAACGGCTTTTACGCTCCCTGCTGTGCCCACAGGCATAAAGATGGGTGTGGGTATACTACCATGATCGGTAATGATATTGCCTGTTCTTGCACCGGATAAAGCGTCTTTCTGCCGCAGCTCAAATTTCAATGCAGCCATAATTTTTCAACATATTTTTTCATTACAATAAATCCGCCATAACCAATTCTTCTATTTCTTACCTTCGCCGCCATGATGGAAAAACCTGACTGGTCTATGATAGCTTTTGGAGCTTTTTGCTGCATTACATTGATCCAGGTCATTTATTATCTTTATTTTTTCAGAAGGCTGGCTTTCCGCCGCAGCGATTCTTCCATTTCATACCACCAGCCGCCTGTTTCTGTTATCGTTTGTGCCCGCGACGAAGCCGCAAATTTAGCTAAAAATCTTCCCGGTCTGCTGGTACAGGAATACACCGGCACGCATGAGCTTATTTTAGTGAACGACAATTCTCTGGATGAGTCTAAATACCTGCTGGAGGCTCTCCAGAGGGATTTCCCCCAACTGCACATTATCGAGCTGAAACAGGAAGCACGGTTCATTCCCGGCAAAAAGTTCCCCTTATCCATGGGCATTAAAACAGCCAGGCACGATATCGTGCTCCTCACTGATGCCGACTGTGTACCTGCCAGTGAATTCTGGATGCATAAAATGGTAGCGCCTTTCGGGCAGGAAACTGAAATCGTATTAGGATACGGCGCCTATCATAAAAGAAAAGGCTTGCTGAATAAAATTATCCGCTTCGAAACTTTCCATACAGCACTGCAGTACCTTTCCTATGCCCTTGCAGGACTACCTTATATGGGCACCGGCAGGAATCTCGCCTATAAAAAAGAAGTTTTCTTTCGTAATAAAGGCTTTTCTGCGCACAACCATTTGCCCGGCGGCGATGACGATCTGTTCATCAATGCTACCGCCAATGTCCGGAACACCAAAGTGGTAACAGATAAAGCAGCCTTCACCCTTTCGGAGCCGAAGAGAACATGGAAAGAATGGAGGAAGCAGAAGCAAAGGCATTTTACCACTGCCCGGCTGTATAAAACCAAACACCGGTTTTTACTGGGCTTATATGCCTTCACTCATTTTTTATTTTATCCCGCATTTATCGCAGCACTCCTGCTCTTCCGGTGGGAAGCCGTTATTGGTGTATTTTTACTGCGTTTAATGGTACAGGGCATCATCTGGTACAATGCTATGGAAAAGCTGGATGAAAAGGACCTTTGGAAATGGTTCTGGGTCTTCGATATCTTTATGTTTTTTTATTACCTCATTTTTACACCTGCGTTATGGAAGAAGCCACGGGTAAACTGGAAGTGATCACCCGCTACTTCGCAGATTTCTCCAACCGGCAATTAAACCAGTTTGCCCGGCTTGACGGAATTTATGCAGAATGGAATGAGAAGATCAATGTGATTTCCCGCAGGGATATTGATTCGCTATATGAAAAACATGTATTGCATGCCCTCGCCATCGCAGCGATCTTTAAATTTCCCGGCGGTACAGACATTATTGACATAGGTACAGGGGGCGGCTTTCCGGGCATACCCCTCGCTATCTTTTTCCCTGAAGCAAGGTTCCACCTGGTAGACTCCATCGGTAAAAAAATAAAAGTGGTGAACGAGGTGATCGATGAGCTACAACTGAAGAATGTAACTGCGAGGCATGCCCGCGCAGAGGAGATCAGGAACAGGAAATTTGATTTTGCGGTGAGCCGTGCTGTAGCACCCCTGAAAGACCTCCTGCATTGGAGCATGCCGCTGCTAAAAAATGAGCAGAAAATGGAAACATTTAAAAACGGGCTGATCTGCCTGAAAGGCGGCGATCTGCGCCGGGAAATACAGGAAAGCAAACGCAACCCGCTTGTATGGGAAATATCCGGTTTGTTTGGGGAAGCATTCTTTGCAGAGAAATATATACTTTATATCCCGTTGAAGTAAATCCTTTCAAATAGTAGCAGGCAAATGATAGGGATTTTGTATAGCACCTGCTGTGCTGTTTTGCCACGAATTCACGAATATATAATGCATTTTGATTCTTTATTCGTGCATTCTGTACAACACACTACCAAATCAGTCTGCTTGCGGGCCGATGGAATTCGTGGCATAATAAAATGAAGCGTGTGGCTTTTATTGTACAGAGTGGCGATAATGTGAGATAAATCATTTAAATTACAATGCAGTTAATTCCTTATTAAACTGATCCGCTTGTTGCTAAAAAGGTTTACTATAACCGTTACCTCCCTGTTGTACCTGTGCTCTGTTGGTGCACAAACTGCTGACTTCATTGACCTTGGAAAGCTCAGAGAATACGATACCGTGCTGAGACGGCTCTCTTATTTTATAGATTACAGTAAAAAAGCTACCACCGACGACGCTGCACAGGCAACATTCACTTACCCCGGCAAAAATTTCCCGTTTGATAAAAAAAAGCTCGACGCAAGCTATTTTATAAAGCTGTCGGTTACCAACAGTAGCCAGGAGGATACTTTCTGGCTGTATATGGGAAGAGCACAGCATTATACCATGTATGAATACGACAACAGCGCCGGCAAAATGAAAGTGCTGAACAACCAACTCACTTCCTTCTCCCATACCGTATTCAACGATGTTCCGTATGCCTTTCTTGTAGTAAAAACAGGAGAATACAAAGATTTTTATATCCGGGCGGATATCAATTTTTATAACTGGCATCAGTTTGACCCGGTAATCCTATTACCCCGGGAACAAACTTCTTTTGCTTTTGATCACTTCCTGCTCCCCAACAGGTTCTACATTTTCAGCACCCTCACACTGCTTGGGATTATGCTCAGCATGTTTGCTTACACGCTCACCATTTTTTTTCGGAACTTAAAAAATGAATACCTGTACTATGCCCTTTCCATGCTGAGCTTTGTAGTTTACTTTTCCCTTCGCCTGCTCAATATTTTTATGTTCAGCAGCTCCTATTATTTTTTTTATGACCTGAGATACCAGGCACTGCAACTGAGCGGGAGCATACTGGTCGTGCTTTTCATTTCCTCTTTCTTAAAGCTCAGAACCACCGTGCCCCGGCTCTCCGGGCATTTCCGGGTAATTGTATTTGCACAGCTCATCTTCCTACTGGTCAACCTGCCCATTACCTATACGAACCGGTATAACCATATCGGCAATGCTGCATTTGACAGCATCAGGATCATTGTGCTTCTGTATTTCATTTGCCTGGTCAGCATACTGCTGAAGCATAAAAAAGAAAAAGAGGTCCGGTATATCTGGCTTGGTTCACTTATCGCCATACTGCTGTCATGCCTGGCACTTTACATTGACAAATGGGGTGACTATGAATATCATTTCTTCGAGCATTCAGGCGTGGCGGTCATGGCTTTTATGCTGGGCATATTATTCCAGATGCTGTTCTTCATGCAGGCACTCTCCTACCGGG
>CAZREP010000207.1:0-547 GCA_964599035.1 uncultured Terrimonas sp.
CACCTCACCGGGCCATTCTTTTTCCATTTGCAGCACCCGTTTGGCATATATTTTTTCCAATGGATTATACAAAGGCTTTGCTGTATCCGGTCTCGAAAGCACTTTTGCGATATTGCCAAGTATTTCGGGAGTAGCGCGACGCACTTTAAGGGTCAGCTCAGACCGGGCAGCCTGTAATTTTACCCACCGGTGATACGGTATGCTTTGGCAGATCCTGAAAACTTCCTGCGCCACATCATTGGCCACGATCCGCATTTTTGCATAGGGTGGATGCTTTTCCGGGGCGCCTCCAAAGTTGATATTATTGACATCACCCGAGGTGCCATTAGACATGATACCAACAAACGGAGGATCCTGCCTGTCGGCTTTTAACAACTCCCCCATACGATCGGCGAATACTGCAAAATAGTCTGCCGATATATCCCCCGCCGGTACTCCGCCTACATAATGAAGCGAATAATTTCCAAGTAATGCTATCGGGCGGCCGGAAGCAGACCGCACCGCAATGAAAGACACTTCCGGATCGGTGGGGCCTGCCGGCTCCAGG
>CAZREP010000207.1:557-8081 GCA_964599035.1 uncultured Terrimonas sp.
GGAGACCCGGATTGCCAACGCCGGGGTTCATTTTCGCCTCATCCTTACCGCCAAACGGATTCATTACAGGCGTTTTCATTTTCCACCTGCGATTAAAAACATGCTGCGGCACTGCACCCCTGCCCCATCCTATCTGAGCGGGCTCAAGACGGTTAAGAGCCACCTGTACCCCGTCTGAGATACGCCTGGCAAGAAAGGTTTGATATTCATCTAACGGCTTTCCAATATTGTAGCTCCTGCGCTTTTCACCCAGGCCTCCTGCGCTTGTTGCGGAGTGCGTATGCGTTGCGGCCATTAATACATTCGCTTCAGGAACTCCGGTACGTTCATTCACCAAACGCCTGGCCTCATCAAACACTACCTGGTCTACCCCTACATTGTCTACCATAACGAAAACCAGTTGTGTTGTACCATCATCCAATGCCAAACAACGGGCATGTAAGTCGTCGTGAATGTTTTTGGACAGCGATTCGGTGAAATTACCTACAATAGGTTGGCCCAATGGGGGAGTAATGTTACTCACCGAAGCACCGGCGCGAAACACATTACCTGAAGTGGTTTGAGCTGTTGTTGCAGGCAAAGCCATAAGTAAAAGCAAGATAGTCAATAAAATATTTTCTTTCATAATATTAAGGTCTCGCAGCGCATGTAACGGACCAACGCGCGCAGCAGGTTTTACTTCTTTACCCACCCGTTTCTTCCCGTTCAGCAGGCAGGTACAAAATTCCTGCACATAGCGGGGTAAAATACATAACACCATCATTTAAAGATTATACATTTCTTTCCCTAATTAATTCAGCTCAGGGGGCAGGTTGCCATAAGACCATGGTGCACGGAACGGCAGGGGCGGCCCCGGCACGGGAATTTTGCCCGGCGTCATTTCATTGGCAAGCTCAATGCCCGTATTCGCAAATTGCCGGCCGGCGGAAACTTCAAGATTGCTGTACGAGGTAAGGCGGGTTTCATAGCCTCCTCCATGCACTCCAAAAGCTTCTTCAGTGGGCACATATCCCACACAGCCATTGGCCAGCTCTACCACAAACGTGAACGGGAATTTGCTGGATTTTTTAATGTCCAGCCCGTATTGCACAAAATATTCTGCAGGATTTGAAACAAACACCACCGGGCCAACCTGAATAGCCTGTACTTCTACTTCAGCTGCAGGCCTCACTTTCAGCATAGCATCCAGCATTAAAGTCTCTTTTGCAAAAGTCCATTCCACCGCACCGGCTTTTTCCGGACCCTGGTTTACAAGCAACAGTGCCTGTTTCACTTTTGCCGGCGCAGGTACACGGCGTTTTATTGTCCATACCTTCCGGCGAACATCCAGCGGAATATCATTTGCAGCGCCACGCCTTATCAGCAGCAGGGTTTTATAAGCTTCTGCTCCTACCCTGCCTCCCACAATATCCCACCACTCCTCCGCACCGGGATTTTCATATTTTGCCAGGTTGTCTACCTGTGTAATATCGCCACAGGCGCCCTGCATAAACACAACCGGCAAAGCTGCATTGCCTGTAGCCCCGCGTATCGTCTTTTCCATTGACCCCACCCAGTTTGCCGAGATACCCCCCGGATTAGTGGTATTATGACAGGCGAAGTTCACAATTACACCCATCAGCTTTCCCTTTAAATCCCATACGCCTACCGTTCCTACCTGCGGATCTATCGGTCCGGCATAATCAATAATGTCTGGGTTGCCTACTCCCGGATGCGAATAGCTTAACCCGTTTTTCATGCGAAGTCGCCTGTTAAAGGAAATCTTGTCTTCGTGACCCACGCCTGCCGCAAGCTTTGCATCAGTGCGGGCAGCATCTGCCAACACTACCGCTTCCACGATCTGTGCCTTCAGGTACTGTATAAAGCCCGGATCTGAAACAATGGATTTATTATTCACCAGGTCTTTCACCAATGGAGAAGCTTTATCGTAATCCCCCGGCTCCGACATGCCTATGGGACCCGACGAATGGGAGTGCGACGCCCCGATCATGACCGCATCCGGAGCAATACCACAACGTTTTTGGATTTCTGCACGCACCTCCTGCACCACATGCCGGGTCACGAAAAGCAGGTCAATACCCACAAGCGCTACCCGTTTTTTCCCATCATCAAATACTACCGCACGAACTTTGCACTGATCGTGAAAGCTGCGGTGATAACTTTTGCCGTAATTGCCGGGCTGCTCCATACCAATATCCGGCGTGATGTCACGCTCGGCAAAGCCTGCTTTGAAAACAGGATCTGAGCTCTGGATGCCTGATGCAAAAGCAGCCGTAAAAAATAAACAGGCAATAAAAAATATTGCACAAGGCTTCATTAGCATTATTTTTTCAGTTAGTATATTCATATCATTGTGTTAAGTCAATCCGGTTATGTCTGTATGTTATCGTGAGACGTGAGAGGATAAAGGTGAATGGGCAATAGTGAATACCTAAAACTTGCAACCTGTGATACGCACATCTCATGTTTGTCGTTTGACATACACACCAGAACTATTTGGGTTTTATAAACAGCACTTCTTCACGATGTATCCAGCCGGATCTTACATCCATCCTGAACCAGCCTTCGGAGTTTTTACAGTTAATCCTGGCGATTGATCTCGGCCCCAATTCTCTTAAGTCATATTTGCGCCAGGTTTTCCCAACGTCAGAGGAATATATGATCCCAAGTTGATAGGGTGAAGCAACGGTATAATAGCCTGAGATAATAATATCATCCTGGATAAGCATGTGGCCTACCTCGTATTCCGGCTGGAACAATAATTCATGTTTTTCCTTATTTAAAAAATCGGCAGGATTGCAACGAAAAATTCCCCTGTCGTAAGGTTCCTTACCATTAGCATCACTGGTAAAATATAACTTATTATCCACAAAATTTATCCCCCCGCTTTTATACCTCGAGTTGAAGTCAACTTCAATAAGTACCTCCCATGTCCATTCATCTTTAGCCGCATTGTATCTTCCTTTTAACCATTTGCATTCCTGTTGCGCGCCTTCACTGGGTCGCCCGTCGCCCGTACAGGCATAAAAAGCATCTTCCCCGGGATTGTAGGTTACACAATGTATATGGCGGCAAAACTTAGGATTATCCGGATCCCCGAGAAGGGTTCCTTCAGACTTATCCTTACCATCGCCATTGTCTTTAAACCGCGGGTTCTGGCCAAAGGAATAAGCAATTTTAACGGTGTGGCCGTTATCTATGGAATAATAAATGTTTACCGGCACTGCCCCTCCTTCCACATTGGAATAATTGCCCCAGACCAACATTTCTTTCCCGTTGATCATCCAGGCGTTCTCTCCCGGTAAAGTAAAAAAATACCATCCCGGGTAATCGGGATGCTTAGGTACATGAGGCAGGTAATCGGAACCATCAGGATTTTTAACTGCAATTTCCTTTATTGTCTTAAGACTGTCTGTACTCAGGTACAGCCTGTTTCTCGTTCCAATCAACAGATTGCCATTCCTGAATATGTGGCTGAACGTAATGTTCTTTGCATCCCAGAAATTTAAGCGCTCAGACCAGGTAAGGCAGTTATCATGCGACAACAGCATTTGATCATCCGTAAAACCAAAGGCCAGGTTGCCGAGCTGGGTGTCTATATAGGGACCATCTGTTACCCGCCTGTACCAAAAGTCCTTCGTAGACGGGTGATCATCTTTTCTTATGATGTTAAAAATGCCCGGCTTCGGTAAAATGAGACCTGCAGCCGCTGTGGTTGTAGTTCCGATAAAACTTCGCCGATCCATCATGTTCCTGGTTTTCATAACATTATTTTAGTTTAAGAAAGCCATAGTATATGTCTGTTGAATGCACATTACCCCCTATGATCCATATAAAATTTTTACAAAGGGTTGGCTCAAACGGATATAAAATAGAAACATGCTTTAAAGACCATAAAAAGTTGCTGCATTACCTCCCCATACTTTCGATTGGTCTGCTGCAGAAAGACCATCCACCAGGTATCGCGTAAGCTCGCATACCTGATCGTACGACTGCCCGGTGAGACATACCGGCCAATCGGTGCCAAATATGATCCTGTCGGCGCTAAAAATACTTAAAACGGCTTCAAAATAAGGCACGAACTCTTCTTTCTTCCAGTTCACCCAATCCGCTTCAGTAACCAGTCCCGCCATTTTACAATATACATTCGGATAAACAGCAAACTTTGAAAGATCGCTTAGCCACGGTTGCATGACTTTATTTTTAATATCAGGCTTGGCAAAATGATCTATTACAAATTTCTGCTCCGGGAAGCGCTCCACGAACTGCAACGCATATTTCAGATGCCGGGGATATACCAGCACATCATAAGTATAGTTATAACGGGAAAGATACTGTATGCCATTACAAAAATCAGCTCTCAACAAAAAATCATCTTCTTTCTCTGCCTGCACGATATGCCTGAAGCCTTTCAATAATTTGAACCGGGAAAAATATTCCAGCCGCTCTGCAATCTCGGGCGAACGGAAGTCCACCCATCCCACAACAGCTTTTATAAACGGGTGCTGCTCAGCAAGCGATAGCAGGTACTGCGTTTCATTTTCACTCTGATCTGCCTGCACGGCTATGCAGCCGTCTATATTATTTTTCTGCATCAGGGGGCAAACATCATCCGGCGAAAAATCTCTTTTAATGACATTCATTTCATCTGTGATCCACGCATCTTTGACCGGATGGTAAAACCAATAATGCTGGTGACTGTCTATCCGCATACTGCTTTTTTTAAAATTATGGTAAACAGGATGGACCAACAGGCTCAAAAGTTTTATAGCCCAATACAAATTCCTGGTGTCCCAATGCTTCGGAGCAGGTATGTGCTCCTGCTGCCACACTGATAATTTTATTGAATATTTCATTTCCCATTTCGTCCAGGGAAACTCCTTCTGTTAAAATTTTGCCCGCATTAATATCCATATCATCCTGCAATTTCGCATAGGTATCAGGGTTAGCGCACACTTTTATTACGGGAGCAATAGCCGATCCTACCACAGAGCCCCTGCCCGTAGTAAACAAAACGCATAGCGCGCCTGAGGCAATCAGCTCGGCAATTTCAGAGCTGTCATTCGGATTGGGAAACCCGAACCTCGGTTCGCCATCGGGCACAATATCCATAAGATATAATCCTTTGTGAGGGGGAATATCTGCGGGCTTGATCATTCCGCTGATAGGAGCCGTTCCGCCTTTATAATAGGCGCCCATTCCCTTTTCCTCCTGTGTTGTTAAGCCTCCGTCTGAATTGCCGGGTGCAAAACTGCCATGCCCCATAATGGTGTAATATCTTGCCGACTTTTCCATGGCTTTTCTTAACTCATCTCTCAGGGCAGGGGTAATTCCCCGTTGAGCTATCATGTCGTCAAGCCCTATCATTTCCCCGATATTTTCAAAGATTGCAATGCCGCCTTTTTCTACCAGTATATCAAATGCCTTACCCACCGCGGGATTTGCAGTAATACCGCTGGTAGCGTCACTTCCTCCCGACACAACGCCTGCCACTATATCCGAAACGTCCAAATCTGCTACCGGGGTATTTTTAATTTCATCCAGCGCGGCGGAAACAAATGCAATACCTTCCGAAATCGTTTTTTTGGTGCCGCCTGTTTCCTGTATCCCCAATAATTTCACCGGGCGGGCGCTCTCCTTCACCGTTTGATACAATCTTTTGCGATTAAAGCTTTCGCAGCCTAAAGATACCAGCAATACCGCTCCTACATTGGGATGGGTGCACAACGCATTCATCATTTTATCGGCATAAGCATTAGGATAGCATCCTCCAAAACCTATCAGCTGAACATCCCGGCCCCTGAAGGCATCAACTATTTCGCGTGTAACATGATGCGCACATTCCACCAGGTAGGCTACCAGCACAATATTCCGTATCCCTTTTCGTCCATCGGGACGGAGGTAACCGCGCAATTCCTTATTTAGTAACGAACTCATTATTTAAGGTATAAGTGGGTAAATAATCACTCTTCATATTATGAAGGTGTACGTGCTCTCCGATGTTAATGTGTCCTGTAGCAGAACCTATCGGGATACCGAATTTTATTATTTTATCCCCCAGATGCAATGATGTTGCCGCGATCTTATGCCCGAATCCCAAAGCTTGTTGGATCACGTAATGCTTCCCATCTATCTCTACATTATCATTTACCTGTAAAGGCACACGAACAATGTATACATTATCTGCCGGGTTTAGTTTCATCAGTTTGCTCATATACGAAATGTGTTTTGAAGTTTCAGGGTGCAAGTCGCAGGTTTCAGGGTGCAAGGTTCATTAGCCGTCAGCTATCAGCGCAGCCCTAAACTATAAACTTCCAAACCATAAACTCTATAGCGTTCCTCCTAACTTATTCCCCACACCTATTAAAACAACCGAAATGACCAATAACACAATTCCTGCCCACAGGTAAACTTTTGTTTTGGTATTAATGTTTTCCGATTCTTTAAGATAAACACCCCACAGGTTACTGAATATAATAATAGTAGCCAGGTGGAGCGTCCAACTTGCAAAATCGTACTGTCCCATTTTAGTGGCGCCCATGCCGTAAAAAAAATACTGGCAGTACCACATAAGACCAGCCAGCATGGACAATAAAAAGTTTTTCGTCAGAAGTCCTTTATCATGAAGCCGAAAATCTGAAATTGTCTTTTTCTTCACGGTTAGAATAACAGCATATACAAAATTGGTGGTGAACCCTCCGGCAAGCGCAAGAACGAAAATAGGAATATTCATAAACACCTTCTCCGTGCCCGACTGAAGCGCCTGGTGGGCAATAGGAGCACCCGCATTGATGGCAAATGCCATAAACGAGCTCATTATCCCGCCGCCAATCGCCATGATCAACCCTTTGACAGCAGAAAATTCCTTTACAGAAACATTCCGCTCAGCCCCTTTGTCATTCCTGTCTTTTAGCACACCCGCATATCCGCAGAACACGATACCTATTAAACACAGCAGGAACCCGGCTGTGATAACAAGACCGGGCGTTGTATTAAACAATAACCCTAACTTATGGTCCATGGCAGCCGGAACAATGGTACCAATAACTACAGAAATACCCAGGCAGATGGATTGCCCGAGTGCCAGGCCTAAATACCGTATACCAAGCCCGGCCATCAGCCCGCCAAATCCCCACAGCACGCCATACAGGTAAGTAAGCAATTTCGTGTTGATGGACACGTCTGTAAGAATATCAAACAGGCCCTTTGTAGTGATCAGACCGCCAATAGTGGGCATAATGATCCATGCCACAAAACCCAGCGTGATCCAGTAAGTTTGCCAGTGCCATTTTTTGATCTGGTAGGTAGGAACATAAAAGCTGGCAGACGAAAACCCGCCGATAGAATGAAACAGGATGCCCAAGAAATATTCCATGCTAATTAATGGTGTACTGAATTAATTATACTATGAGGAGGAAGGCGTAAGATAGAAGAAATCTATACCTTTAACCTTTTACCTTATACCTTATACCCTACACCCTCTACCCTTCAAAATAAAACACCTCCCTTAAAATGTCTTCTTTC
>CAZREP010000208.1:0-6304 GCA_964599035.1 uncultured Terrimonas sp.
CCGGCGGGCATGATGCCTGGACAAAAGCTACCGATCCTTTGTACAAAGAAAATAATATGAATATATATGAATGGATGCTGCAGTATCATAAGTAGTGGTGAGTAGTGAATCGTGAATAGTGGGTGGTTAGCCTCACGTTAGTAGTTACTCACCTGACAGCCGATAGCTTTAATGCACAACCTCATACCTGATCACCAGTACTCACCGATCTTCTTTCTCAAGAAAGCTACGCTTCTTTCCAGCTGTGCCATACCATCCACACCATCCTCAATGCTGATCCAGCTATCGAAACCAACCCTTTTCAATTCGGTAAAAATAGCATCGTAATCGTTCAGCCCTTTTCCTATTTCACCATGACTCAGCCTTTTGGCATAGCCGGCTGCACCGCCTTCCTCTTTTCTAAGGTCTTCAATCGTACCTTCTTTCAGGTAGCGGTCGCTGGCATGCATGGTTACAACCCGGTTAGATACGCGCTTCAGCAGCTCAATAGGATCTTCACCGGCCAGGTACGTATTGCTGGGATCGTAGTTAACACCAAAAAAGGGGTGATGGATACTATCTACCAGCTTACAGAACACATCCATTTTTTGTGCAAATTCGGGATACTCCCAGAAATCATCCTTATAATGATTTTCCAGGATCAGTGTAATACCACGTTCCTCTGCGTAAGGCAGGCACGCATAGATGCAATCTGCCGCAAGCTTAACGCCTTCTTCAACAGATAACCCGGGACGACGCTGACCCGACAGCACCCGGCAATAAGAGCCACCGAGGGCATGGGTCATATCAATCCATCCTTTTTGTTTAGCGATCTCCTTTTCACGGAATTTTTCATCAGGATGCGTAAAATCGGGAGAGCAGCACATCATAGGGATCACCTTACCATGATCTTCCACTTCCTTCCTGAAACGCACCCAGTTTTTCTGATCTGCCATTTCCAAAAAGCCGGCATACCACTCCAGCCCGTCTATATCAAGTTGTACGGCAAGAGATATCCATTCGGAAACCGTCATCGTTCCATCCTTACAAAGCGCCTGCATAAAGGCTTTGGGAAAAGCGGCCAAACGGGGCATAATTCAATTTGAGATTTGAAATTTGAGATTAGATACCTACCTGCCGGTAGGCAGGTTTGAAACCGATGCAATTTACAAAGTTCGGTATGTATAAAGAGAAGGATATTTCCCTTTTATACCTGTCCTTAAAGGATTTATATAAAAATCAGCGCTTCTTCCGGAACAGAAAATACCAGCACAGCACGATAAGCAGAAGCCCCCCCAAAGCCCATAGCCATGTGCCCGTTAAAGAGGAGGTATACACCGGCTCTTCACTCCCCATAAGTGTCATACCGGCCCAAAAATAGGGATGAGAGGAGATGCTCTCAGCCGCCTGTATGTGTTGGAGCTTGGCTAACCGCAGGGCTTCGCTTTTGGTTTTGCCGGCAGATAAATATTTATAGAATGCTGCAATAATGTCTGCGCTGGCTTTTTCATCAATTTTCCATAAGCTCATGATCACAGACGGGCACCCGGCATACATAAAGCTGTGCGCCAGCGACATCACCCCTTCGCCCTGGCTCCAGTTGCCCACCCCGGTTTCACAGGCAGTAAGCACTGCCAGGTCCGACTGCAGTTGCATGGCATAGATCTCATACGCATGCAGGTAGCCATCATCGTTACCTGCTGTTGAGTCATCCGACAATTGCTTTGCCAAAAAGAAGCGCGACTGAAGAGGTGCCACATTGTTTACCTCGGCATGTGTACCCAAATGGAGAACATGGTACCGTTTCGCTGTTTGCTTGAATACGCTTTCTACAGCAGCCTGTTCCGCAAACAGGTCATTCTGAATGTACTTCCCGATCTGTTTTGCCGCCCGGATGGCAAAAGGCTGACGCAACAAGCTGAAATACTGCCGGTCGGCCAGCGCAGAATCTCCTATTGATTCCAGGTAAGCTTTTTTCATAGCATCGGTGAACACGGGCGCCAGGAGCATCGCTTTCTTTTCCGCATTCCGTTTAACCCTGGCCTGCACTGCAGCAGTAGCGGTTAACTGGTATGAAATTTCGTACCGGTAAAGCAGGTATTTCATTTTACTGAAATCCCTGCCGGCATGGTCTGATAGCAAGAGCTCAAAATTGAGGGAAAACAGTTCGCCGTCGGGTATAATGATCAACTTATCTAAAACAAAACTTTTCTCAACCGGCCGGATCAGGGACTCATATAAACGAAAAGCAGCTGCGCTGAACTTTTCCGGTGAAATATTATGCAATTGCTTTAGCACGTTTACCTCCTGCAAAACACCGGCAGCTAAGCGATGAGCAACAAGCCGGCTGCCGTTCAATACAAAAATATAAACATGCCTGCCGGTAACCGCGTATTGCACTAATGTTTGACCATTATCGCGCAATTTTTTTTGGATCTCCGGGATACCCGCCGGGCTAAGACTGTATTTGAGCCGCATGGATTCATCACCGGAACGAAGCATGCTATCCTGAAAGCGATAATACTCCTCCATTGAGGAAGTCAGCAGGGTAAGCAGCGAATCGCTTTTTTTATCCGTATCAAGATATTGCGTATTCAGGGAGCCGATCCGCTTACGCCAGAAGAGATCCTTTTCTTCTGCCGCACTACGAACCACACGATTCGCATCTATCATTATATTATTTGCAGAAAGCCGCAGCAACAGCGCCCTGCTTCTTTCTGCAAATTCAAAAGCTTTTTCGAGGTAATGATCCCCCTGCTTTTTTTGATACAATTCCCAGCAGGCCTCAATGGCGGCATTATAAATTTCCTTATGCTGCTGCGCCAGCTGAATAAGGGTAGCCTGGGTTCTCAGGGCCGGCAGGCTCTTTTCGAGGTACTGTCCATATTGCGTGGCAATAGCTATGCACTGCTCCAATGCAACCACTTTCCCGCTTTTTTGATATAAAGCCCTTTCAATATCAGTACGGTGCTGCAGGTATCGTATAATATTATGATCGTATGGTAATTGCCGTATCCAGTTGCTGTCGGGCAGCAAGGGAATTTGCAGCAGTTCCAGGAAAGTACTGTCGGAGTAGTGCAAAGCCCGGCCGGGTTGATCGTTCAGCAAATAAGCCTGGCTGATCTTATCATACTGGCCGGCAATTACAATATTGCCCTTCGGATACACTTCTTTATACCTACCGAGCACTTCCTGTAATAAAAGCAATGCTTCGCCCGTACGGCCGGAGCGGGCATAAGTTTCTGCCAGCGTGGTGCGGGTTTGCTCTACAATGGAAGTATGGCTGATACCCGCTTTCTTATTATTCGCAAGCGCTTTCTTATACCAGGCTTCTGCCTCCTTATATTGCTCTTTTGCAAAAAAAAGATCGCCGAACTGCGCTTCTACATAGGCCATATTGCGCCAATCGTTATGTGCCACTTCCTTTTGTAAGCCATAGGCACGTATATACAGCTTTTCCGATTCGTCATAGTTCCCCAGCTCTCTTTTTATATTCGCCAGGTGCACCAAAGGCCTCACAAAACCTGCACCGGATGAGCCAAAATTGATCTCATGCAGGTTCTTCGCTTTTTCAAAATACTCCTCCGCCAACTGCAGCTCCCCCATGTTGCTATAGAGGTTACCCATATTGTTATACGCTATCGCCAGCAACTGAGGATTTTTATGCTTCGCATAGTCACGCTGAATGATATTAACCATTTGCTGCCGGTGAAAAAGAGCTTCATCCAGCCGGTGCATGCTTTCGTATAAAGTACCCAGGTCGTTGTGCACCAGTCCTTTATTGGGATGATCCGGCCGGAGGTGAAGATTGGCGAGGCGATACAATTCCATCCCGTATGCTTCCGATCGGTTGTACCATTCCGCATCATGCGCAATTAACATCAACGCCTGGTAAACGCCTATCAGCTGCCGGGCATCCTTTCCATATAAGCCCTCATTTACCCGCCTGGCTTCTTCAGCATAACGCAGGGCAGGCTCAAAGTCCTGCAACTCTAAATACAACCAGGCAATATTGGTATATAAGTTTCCGTAAACAATATTGGGGGTAGCGTTAGCCGGTACATGATCCAGCGCCTGCAGAAAATATTTCTTTCCCTTTTCTGCTTCGGCGTTATGCACATGTATTTGTGCCTTTTTATTCAGTGCCGCTACTTTGGCAATACTGTTGGCAGGTAAATCATGTGCAATTTTTAGTGTTTTATCCAGCATGCTGAGGGCTGGTTGTATACCTTTTTGCGACCACACCATGTCTGCTTTATGCACCCACGCAAATACCAGGCTGTCTTTATCCTGTCTTTTTTCGAAATAACGAATGGCATCATCAATATAAATGAACGCGCTGTCGTATTCGAGGTTACGATACGCATCCACCGACCTGGAGTAACCGCTATACTGTGCAAAACCACTTTCGCAGGCTATCAGGATACATGTTAAAAACAGCAAGCGCATCAGTATCGTTTAGGGAGATAATTTTTTGATATCTTTTTCCAGCATCCTGGCCTGTTCATCACTACCAAGTTTCTTCAGCCATATTGCAGCATCTTCTTTCCTGCCGAATTTTACATACGCCAGAGCCAGGTACCATATTGCTTTGGACTGCCACCGGCTGCTATCATTCCCGGCTACCGGCAATAAATAATCAACAGCATCACCGTCATTGCTATTGAGGTATGCCATTCCTATAAAATACTGCAGGGTATCATTTGCTGCATTTTCCAGATATACCTTCTTCCATATCTCAACGGCCCTGCTGTAATCTCCTTCTTTATAACTCACCATCCCGTCGTAAAAATCATAGTGATCATCTGCACTGCTCATTACAACCGGCAGGCCGGGATCCGCTATAAAATAGCGGGCATATATTTTTTCAGCAGACGGCGTGCTATCGCGATAAAACCAGGTAACCGCCACTATAACCACCGCTGCGGCAGCATACCACGCAAAGTGCGGCAGCTTTTTTACTACAGCAGAACGTGCCTGTTCTTTCTGTTCCTGCTTTTCACCCTTATAAGAAGAAACCTCTGCTACAGCTGTTAAGCGGCGTTGCAGGTGTACTTCATTTCTGAGTCTTTCATCGGCTTCCATCTCACGCTCGAATGCCTCACGCCGGGCGGCATCCAGTGTATTGAGCAAATACGCCTCAATCTGCTCAAACAACTGCTGATCAATATGCTCCTTATATTCCTTCATGCTTTTTATTTTGCTCCAGAAAAAGTCTCCGCAACTGCATCATACACCGGTATTTAATTGTCTTTATACTTTCTTCCGTATTACCCATGCCGGCTGCAATTTCCACCAGCGGCTTGCGCTTATAATAAAACAGGCACAATACCTCTTTACACTTGGCGCCCAACTGCGTAAAACATTCCTGCAGCAAACCACTCTGCCGCAACTGTTCTTTCATCGCCTCCTGTTCATTATTGCCTGCTTCCTCCTCCAATAATGTGTCGTTATAAATTACTTTGCTTCTCGCAGCAGACCTTATCTGATTGATCCATTTATACCTGCATATCTGGCGCAGGTAGGCATTAAACTGTACCTTATCTCCTTTAAACCGGTCTTCCTTCAGGCTTATCCATGCTGCAGCAATACTTTCCTGGAAAATATCTTCTGCATCTGAATCATTGCCGGAGTTGCGCCGGATATAATTCTTAAGCCAGGGATAATTATCGGCGTACAATTGCTTTATTACGTCTGCAGGGTTACCGGACGACCAGTTAATAAGGGTTTCCAAAACGATAGTATCTTTTGCACGGAAGATACGATTTTTGGATAAATCACCTCATAAAAAGGACATTACAAATGGTTTACCATTTTTATGACATTGTTGCTATCCTGATTATATATCAGACAGAAGGCAGAAAGGTGAACAGCAGCTATCCGTTTTTACTGAAGGGAGCACTTTTTTACGGAAACATGGGGTGACCAGGATCAATCATCCAGCTTTCCCAATCCTAATTTATCTACAGCGATCTGTGAAGCGATCTGGCTTGCATCTTTTTTATTATAGGCTTTCCCTTCGGCCAGTAATTCTCCATCCACTACGGCGCCTACCGTAAATAAACGCCTTCCGTTTTCAAACCGTTCTTCCAGCGTTTCAAACTCCAGTATCTTACCGTTTTTATTGGCCCAGCCGTATAATTTGTTTTTATGGTTGATCTCCAAAGCCTCCAGGTCTTCAATAAACATATAAGGAATGATCATGTGGTTTAATACCCATTGCTTGGTCTGGTTGAATCCCTTATCGGTATAAATAGCGCCCACCAGCGCCTCAAGGGTATTGCCAAATATCTGGCTTACTTTTAACGACCCGTCACTTTTATTG
>CAZREP010000208.1:6314-8017 GCA_964599035.1 uncultured Terrimonas sp.
GCCCCATTTTTACGGCTATGTCATTAAGCGTTTGGCGGTTCACCATCTTGCTGCGCATTTCCGTTAAAAAACCTTCCCCTTTATAGGGATACCTTTTAAAGAGATAATCTGCCACAATGCCGCTGAGGATGGCATCGCCGAGATATTCAAGGCGTTCATTGTTCTCGTCTGCACCTTCTTTTACGGAACGATGGCTTAAAGCTGTTTTATAAAGTGAAAAAGTGCCGGGCACAAAGCCCAGAACGTTGCATAATTGTTTGTAAAAGGCCCTGTTGGTTTTGTTGATCCCAAGATATTGAATAAAATACCGCACTAATGCCAAGTGAATGATTTTAGTAGTAATATACCACAAAGGTAAAGCAACTCTTTAAGAAGTTATTGTGTTCGTTTGATTTAACGGACAAATCAGGCGGAATATTTTTTTACGATCACCGATGCATTGTGGCCGCCAAAGCCGAAAGTATTGCTAAGTGCTGCACGAACCACACGTTTTTGGGCCTTCCAGAAAGTGAAGTTGAGTTTAGGATCAAGTCCCTCATCATCTGTAAAATGATTAATGGTGGGAGGAACAATATCGTTTTTTACCGCCAACGCGCAGGCAATGGCCTCAATTACGCCGGCAGCACCCAGCAAATGACCTGTCATTGACTTGGTAGAGCTGATGTTGAGATTATAAGCGTGTTCGCCAAAAACGGACTGTATGGCTTTTACCTCGGAAATATCGCCTAATGGGGTGGAAGTGCCATGAACATTAATATAATCAATGTCTTCCGGTTTCATTCCGGCATCACTAAGGGTGGCGAACATCACATTCTTTGCACCCAGCCCTTCGGGATGTGGTGCTGTGATATGGTGTGCATCGGCTGTAGCGCCGGCGCCTGCGATCTCACATACAATATGGGCGCCCCTTGCTATAGCATGCTCGAGGTTTTCCATCACCAGCATCCCTGCACCTTCCCCGATCACAAAACCGTCGCGGTCTTTATCGAAAGGGCGGGACGCGGTTTGCGGGTCGTCATTCCGTTCGCTAAGGGCTTTCATAGCATTGAACCCGCCCACCCCGGCTTCTTTGATCACACTTTCACTCCCTCCGGCTAATATGATATCGGCTTTACCCAGGCGGATGAGGTTAAAGGCATCCATAATGGCATGAGTAGAGGATGCGCATGCCGACACCACGGCATAGTTAGGGCCGCGAAATCCATGTCGCATGGATATTTGCCCTGCAGCAATATCCAGTATCATTTTGGGAATAAAGAAAGGATTGAACCGGGGCGTTCCGTCACCTCTTGCAAACTCCGTTACTTCCTGCTGAAAAGTGATCAGCCCGCCAATGCCACTGGAGAAAATAACACCCACCCTGTCCGGGTTAACGGTGTCTTTACTGATACCGGCATTCTTAACCGCCTCATCGCTGCATACCAATGCAGTTTGGGTAAAGCGGTCAATTTTGCGGGCTTCCTTTTTATCGAGGAAATTCGTAGGCTCAAAATCCTTTAATTCGCAGGCAAACCTTGTTTTGAACTTTGAAGCATCAAACAGGGTAATGGGATTAGCACCCGAAACACCATTGATAAGTCCATGCCAGTAATCAGGCACAGCATTTCCCAATGGGGTTAAGGCACCAATGCCAGTTACAACAACTCTTTTTAAATCCATAAGCCAGTTTGACTGCGATCAGTGGAAATGGGGAGACAATTACT
>CAZREP010000209.1:0-7915 GCA_964599035.1 uncultured Terrimonas sp.
AGACAAAAAACTATCAAAACATTATGTTGCATAATTAATTTGTTGATACACTAGTCCTTATCTTCAAATTACCACATTTTCAAATTTTCAAATTACCATATTCCTCAGGAGTAACTCGGGGGTATCGCTAAAAACGATCCGATGGCCGGCAGATGCATATAAAAATCCTTCTTCTTCCATTTTCCTGATATGCGCTTCCAGGTGGTAATAATAGCCGGCGGTATTAAGCATAAATATTTTTTTGTTGTGGATATTCAGTTGGTTCCAGGTAAGCATTTCAAACAATTCGTCCAGCGTACCATAGCCTCCGGGCAATACAATGGCGGCATCGCATAGCTCATACAACAGTTTTTTTCGCTGGTGTATCGTAGCAGTAACAATAAGCTCCGTTAGTCCGGTGTGCTGCTGTTCCCACTGCACCAGTATTTCAGGAATAACTCCTGTAACCTCACCACCGTTTTGCAATGCGGCATTCGCCACCGCCGACATCATACCCTTGTTGCCGCCGCCATATACCAGCTTAAGCCCGGCTTCAGCGATCAGCTTACCAAGCAGTGCAGCATCGCTTTCATACCGGGCATCGGCTCCCGGCTTAGACCCGCAAAAGACTGTTACGGCATGGATTGGCATACGCTTGTTTTAAGCTGCAATGATACGCAGTAACACGCTTTATCATGGTACTTGCTCCGGGTATTTTATTCAATTCACTCTTCAGCCCTCATTCGTGCCCTCACGAACCAGCTACGAACCGTGAACTTCGTTAATTTGAAACAGGCCTGCAACGGCAGTTGCTTTTTTCGTATATTCCATATTATGAAAACCGTAATTATTACCGGGGCCAATGGGAATTTAGGCGCCGTTACCGTAAAAAAATTCCTGGAAAATAATTACCGGGTAATTGCAGTTGCCCGTTCCGGGAGCGAGCTCGGGTTCGCCAAAGACAATAAGCATTTTGAGCTGCACCACGTTGACCTGGCAGACGAAAACGCTTCTGTTGCGTTTGCCCGGGAAGCCATCAGCTTATATGGAAGCATCGAAGGGGCGCTGTTGCTGGCCGGAGGATTTGCTATGGGAAAAATGGAGGAGAGCACGGGTAATGACCTGAAAAAGATGTTCGCTTCTAACTTCGAAACGGCATATCATATCTCCCGCATCCTGTTCAGCCACATGCTGCAAAATGGTTACGGGCGACTGGTATTCATAGGAGCAAAAAGCGTTCTCCAGCCTGAAATGGCAAAAGCGACGGTGCCTTATACACTTTCCAAATCCTTGCTGTTCAGCCTCGCCGGTGTAATGAATGCAAGTGCTAAAGGGAAAAATGTAACAGCATCCGTAGTGGTGCCAAGCACTATTGATACCACTCCTAACCGCCAAAGCATGCCCCATGCCGATTGGAGCAAATGGGTAAAGCCGGAGGAAATTGCCGATACGCTTGAATTTATATGCAGTGATAAAGGAACCGCCATACGCGAACCGGTATACAAACTGTATAATGATGCATAAAGGTCAAATTCGAAGACGGGAATCTGCAATCCGAAAAAAGCACATGAAAACTGACACCTTCTCTCACACAAATATGCTCAGCAGCATTACCCCGCCGAGCCCCACAATGGCAACGATGGTTTCCATAAGCGACCAGGAGCGGATCGTGTCTTTTACGCTCAGGTTAAAATATTCCTTGAACAGCCAGAACCCGCCATCATTTACATGCGAGAACATGAGGCTGCCGGCGCCGATGGACAGCACCATGAGGTTGGGATCTACCCCACCCTCTAAAACTATGGGTGCAACAATACCTGCAGTGGTAAGCCCTGCAACGGTAGCCGAGCCAATGCAAACGCGTATGATAGACGCGATGATCCAGGCCAGCAGGAGCGGGTGTAAAGGCCACTGGTGCAAGGCATGTGCAATGTCGTTGCTCACGCCGCTTACCGTCAACACCTCCTTGAATGCACCCGCGCCTGCAATGATCAGCAGGATCATGGCTACATCCTTAACCGCGCTTTCATATACCGACATTATTTTTTTCATGGGCATGCCGGTAGATACGCCCAGGGAAAAAGTGGCTACAGTGAGCGCAATAAGCATAACGATCATGGCATTGCCTAAAAAAGAAGAGAGGCTGTTCAGTAATGCAGATGAAGGAAAAAGATAAGGCGCTGCCGTTGTAACGATAAGCAATACTACGGGCAATAATGATGAGAAAAGGCTGTTGGCAAGTCCGGGCAGTTGCTCCTCCGGGAGAATAACGGGCTTAAAGGTCTGCAAAGGCACGGAAACGATCTTTTTCAGCGTTTTGGAATAAAAAGGGCCCGCTATAATAATAGCCGGAATAGCCACCGCTAATCCGTACAGGAGGGTAAGCCCCATATTTGCATTAAATTGCTTTACCAGGGCTGCCGGAGCAGGGTGAGGGGGCAGGTAACCGTGGGTAACCGACAGGGAAGCCAGCATGGGAAGCCCTATATATACGGCGGGAAGCTTATACTGGTAAGCCACGGAAAAAATAAGCGGTACCATTAATACAAAGCCCACATTATAAAACAGGGGTATGCCTATTACAAACCCGGTTACCATCAGCGCCCACTGGATATACTTTGCACCAAAAACCCGCATCAACGAAGATGCTATTTGCTGTGCTGCTCCGCTTTCGGCTACCAGCTTACCAAGCATGGCCCCCATCATAATTACACCCGCAAGCGCCCCTAATGTATCTCCCATTCCTTTTTCCACAGCTACGGCTAACTGGTTCAGCGGAATGCCAAGCAGCCAGCCGGCAAGCAGCGATACCACAAGGAAAGCAAGAAAGGCATTCGTTTTGCCCCAGGTGATCAATAGTACAAGCAAAAGGATACAACCGGCAATGATAAGCAATGTCATATATAAAACTGATTGGGATGCTGAATACCACCTTTCCTGCCACACAATCGTTATAGGTTGCTAATATAAGAAATGCAGGCCATGCAGCTGCTATTAAATTAGAGTTGCCCGGGCCGCGATGCATCACTATTGGTGTGTTAATTATAACATATCGGATAGTCCGGGTGAATGGGCAATGGTCAATCAATGCCGTTTCCTTAAAATCGGTGGCAGCATTTATCTAAAAACAAAGGAAACTGTTGGTGGTGAATGGTGAGACGTGAGATGAGAAACGTGAGAGATTCTCTCACAGATAGCACTGACCTGCGCAGATTGTTTTATTTTCATCTGTGTTTGTCTGTGTGATCTGTGAGACAGTTCACACTGCAAACCGGGGTTAACACAACAATAGTGTTTAATTCTTAAGGAAACGACATTGAATTGTCAATAGTGAATTGATTCACTACTCACTTATTCACCATTCACGAAATGATGCGGTATATTATGGTTAACATAATACTATTTGTCCCCATTCCTGTAATGTAAAGGTCTGTAACGGGTTCCAATACCACCTTGTTGTACTGGTTGCTACCAGTTGTTCATTTGCTCGGGAACAATGCGTTCCGTACTTTCTGCAGAAATATTATTGGTTCTCCAATCAGGGTCGTACTGTACAAACCATGACAGCCACAGGCTGCGCGACAGGCGCATGAATATGGGCTGGAGTACGATCAGCAAAACAGCATTGGTGATACCCCACCATAGCAAGCGAAGATCACCTTCCTGAACAGAAATGCCAATGAGCAGCCACCACGCAACAAAAGTAAAAATACTAAATGCCACGGTAAGCCCATAACTTACATAGGCGGTACCATAATAAAAACCCACTTCAATTTCAGTGGGCTGACCGCAAACCGGGCAGGCAGGATGCATTTTAAGAGTGGTTTTTAGCCGGTAGGGATTACTGCTTACAAAAATTTTGCCCATGCGACAGCGTGGACAGCGGTTATCTAACGTTGAAAATAAATAGCCTGGTTTCTTTTTTTCTGAGCTCATTCAGAATTTTTTACAAAGGTCGTTATTCCCATTCAAAAATAATATACAGCCTTCGTCAGGAGTATGCCCCGCCGTCAGCCGGTAAGGAGGGAAGAAGATTATCCTATAGCATATCGGCAATGACCTCCATTTGTATGCTGCGGGAGCCTTTTACCAGGTACACGTTGTCTTTTTCCCGGTGTTCCCGGAGCCATGCCCCTGCTTCCGGGGCAGTATTAAAAAACCTGAAGGGATGCCTGATACGGGCAAAGTCGCCTCCCACTAATATTACCTCTTTCCATAAATAATGCGTTATCAGCTCAACCAGGTCGCTATGTTCTTTTTCACTTTCCCTGCCCAGTTCCATCATAGCGCCCAGTACCAGTATCTTATTCGTGTTTTGCGTTGCCGCAAAATTCTCTATAGCAGCTTTCATGCTGCTGGGATTGGCATTGTATGCATCCAGTATGATCTTACCGCCCTCTCTTTCTATGAGCTGCGAACGGCTGTTGGAGGGGGCATACGCCTCAACGGCAGCCTTTATTTTGTTTTCCGGTACATTAAAATACCTGCCTACCGCAACAGCCGCAAGTATATTCGGCAGATTATAGTCGCCAACCAGTTGGGATTGAATGATGGTCTTTTCTTTGTCTTTTGTAAGCGCCACTTCCAGGAGGGGATCAGCTTTGAGGATATTGCCTGTTACTTCCGCACCGGAACTGCCATAGGTACGCATATGAGGTATCCCCCGGCTCATTTCTCTCAGGTAATCGTAATCCCACATTACGAAAGCGGTGCCCTCATGTTGCTTCAGGTAATCATACAACTCGCCTTTGCCCTTTCTGACCCCTTCCATACTTCCAAACCCCTCAAGATGCGCCTTTCCGCAATTGGTAATAATGCCATGAGTAGGCCGGGTATATTCGCAGTATCCCGCAATTTCTTTCAGGTGGTTGGCCCCCATTTCAATGATAGCCATTTCTGCGTCGGTCTTAATGCTGAGAAGGGTGAGCGGTATGCCTATATGATTGTTCAGGTTACCCTGGGTAGTATAGGTTTTATAAGTGGAAGAAAGCACTGCATGTACCAGCTCTTTGGTAGTGGTTTTGCCATTGCTGCCGGTAATAGCAATAAAGGGTATGCTGAACTGCCGGCGGTGATAGCCGGCAAGTTGCTGAAGCGTGACCAATACGTGGTCTGTAAGCAGGATCCTTTCGTCTTTGAATGGAGGTGTTTCATCTGCCACCACATACGCTGCTCCCGCTTCCAGCGCCTGCTTTGCAAATAGATTACCGTTAAAATTCGGACCTTTCAGCGCAAAAAAAATATCTCCTTTTTTGAGCTTCCTGGTATCTGTCTGCACGGAGGGATGCTGCAGGAACAATTGGTAAAGCTGGTCAATATCCATACCGGCAAAGGTATATACAATCATTGCAAAAAGCTATTGTGTGAAAGGTAGAAGGTGGAGGGCGAAAGGTAGAAGGCATTCCTACCTTACGCCCTATGCCTTACACCCTCTACCTTTTTTCAATTTGTCCCTTACGGGCGGGAATAAGAACTTTGTAAAAACAAAAGCGGGATATGAACTATCATCTTTTAGGAAAATCCCCGTTAACCGTGAGTGAAATAGGCTTTGGGTGCATGTCTTTGGGTGATAACGATATGGAGAATGCCCGGCTTATACATAGCGCTATAGACGAGGGGATCAATTTTTTTGATACGGCCGACATGTACCGGAAGGGGTTGAACGAAACCACTGTGGGCAAGGTCCTTCAGGGAAAAAGGGATAAGGTTATTCTGGCCACCAAGGTGGGCAATCAATGGCGGCCCGATGGCAGCGGGTGGGAATGGAACCCCCATAAGCACTATATCATCAGTGCCGTGGAAGAGAGCCTGAGGAGATTAAATACCGGTTACATTGATCTTTACCAGCTGCATGGCGGCACTATTCATGATCCCGTAGATGATACCATTGATGCCTTTGAAAGCCTGCAGGCAGCCGGTAAGATCCGGTATTACGGTATTTCGTCTATACGCCCCAATGTGATACGCGAATATCTAAAGCGGTCGCATATTGTGAGTGTGATGATGCAGTACAGCGTATTGGACCGCCGTGCGGAAGAAACCTGTTTACCGCTACTGCACGAAAATGATATTGCCGTGCTCGCAAGGGGAAGCCTGTCCGGCGGACTGCTGGTAAGCAAGCCTGCAAAAGCGTATCTGAATTATACTGAAGATGAGGTGCACAAAGCTGCTTCTGTCGTACAATCCATATCAGGTATGAGCCGTACACCTGCTCAAACCGCCATCCGTTTTGCCTTACAGCAGCAAGGCATTACTGCTGCTATTGTGGGCATAAGAACAATGGAGCAACTGAACGACGCTATTGCTGTTACGCATACCCCTCTGCTCACAGATAACGAAATGTCTCATTTGCGATCCTGTGTTCCCGTGAACTATTATGAGCAGCACCGGTAATACGCCACATGACATGCGCATCCCGGCACCATTCACCGCAACCGGTGAAAATTTGAAATACGCTACGCCAATAGTTACGAAGATATTAGTGCAAATTCGGGGATTCTATACAACACACTATTCTTGTCCTAACATTTTAGAAGAAGATAGCCACGAATACACTAATTTATACTAATACCTTTATGGCCATTCGTGAATTAGTGGCTATTCTCTTTTGTATTCTTAAATCAGTCCGCTTGCGGGCCGCCGGAATTCGTGGCAGCCTGTTTCAAAATTGGTGGCTCGCGGCTAAAGGAGTGCATTTTCTTTTAATTCGTGTACCACCTGTGTGATCGTATTGTCGAGGTTTACAATAAGCGCTTTAAGCGCAGCGCCGTTTTGCCTTTGCTCCGCAAACGACTCAATTTTCCGGATATCGTCTTTCAATGACACGATATTAAGATTATCAATATCGGGCTTCATACGATGTGCAATAGCGTACATTTCACTGAAGTTGTGGTTTTGGTATGCCGTTCTAAGCTGGCTTACCGCCACCGGCGCCTGCTCAATAAATACCAGGATCATTTGGTCGAGCAGATCCCGGTTGCCCCTGCTTACATCTTCCAGGAAGGAGAGGCTGTAAAGCGCGGAAGGCGGGACCGCATTTGTTGCTATACTATGCTCTGCCACCCCGTTCTTAAAAGGAATGCAGGTAGCAATGGTACCCAGAAGATCCTTCTCTGTATAAGGCTTTGAAATAAATCCGTTCATACCGGCTTCCATGCACCTTTGTTCTTCTCCATTGACCACATTGGCAGTTATAGCGATAATAGGAATGGTTGCGGAAAGGTTTTTCCTGATGTAACGGGCTGTTTCAAAGCCGTCCATCACGGGCAGGTGCAGGTCCATCAGTATAAGATCGAAGGAATGACCCCGCAAAAGCTGGATAGCATCTATCCCATTATCGGCCTGTGTAACATTTGCGCCGGTTCCCTGTATAATAGCCGAAGCCAGAAGGGTGTTCATTTCATTATCCTCTACTAACAGAATAGCAATGTTTGTAAGCGGCCTCTGGATCATAAGTCTGTTGTTTGCAGTACCGGGAAAGTACATTCGAAATGTATACCGGCTAAAAGATAATAATTCTACGCGAATCTAATGTTTTGTTCAAAATCAGAAAGGGACCATGCATACAGCGCTGTTCAAAAACAGTGCCGCGATCGTGATCAGATTTAGAACGAAGCACAAAAGGATTTAGTACCGGCAGCGGCTAATCTGTGTGTAAAAACTTTGCATCCGGCCGGAAAGTATACCGATCCCATGTTTTAAACCTGCAGCCTCTTTTTCGCGATAGGCACTGCCGGAAAGGAAAGAAATTGTTAACATCCCAATAAAAAAGTATGCCCGGGCAAGTGTTAATACCTTTTGTACTTAAATTTACGGCCTGATTTTTGTGGAGGCCGGCGCCTTTTAAACTTATTTAACCGCTCTCAATCATTATATTTTCACTATGGCCCTGAGTCAGAGTTTACAGCAGAAACTGTTACAAAAGCTTTCTCCCCAG